>CAZGJW010000010.1:0-45212 GCA_964525675.1 uncultured Spirochaetota bacterium | reverse complement strand
CTGTAATAGGGGTGACGTTTTCTTTCAGCCCCTTTCTGTTCGGTATAAGTGCCGATCATATGGGCCTGAGTGCATCGATGAGAATTTTCAGCATTCCCATCCTGCTCAGCCTTTTCATCCTCATTATCCTGTCAACGATTATGAAGAACAGGACAGAGCAGAAATCATAGTCCGTACTCAGTATGTAAATACGGGACAAAGGTATATTCCAGATGCCCTTCTTTAAAACCGTCACCTGGTCCTGAAAGGAAAGCAGCATCCGGGTTCTGCCCCTTAAGGGCCGACTATTCTTCGATAATAATAGCCTCTGCGGGGCAGCCCTCGGCAGCCTCTTTAACCGCCCCTTCGAGATCAGTGGGCACATCGGGCTGTTTCACCTCGGCGATTTCATCGCCCAATTCAAACACGTCCGGCACGTCGTCCGAACAAGCACCGCACCCGGTGCACAGGTCTGCATCGATACTCACCTTCATATGCTCCTCCTTCATAAAGATGTTCCAGCGATTAAACATCACCGTTTTGAAGTCGGCAAAAGAATACCATACTTAAGTCAAATCTTCAAGAATTAAATGCTCTACAGGTACTATATTTAATAGTATTGTGAATTGTCACCGCTTTTCACCGGTTTCCGCAAGCTCTGCCAGGGCTTTTTCATAGACTGCTTTTTCCTCGTCGTGGCCTAATATGCCGAGTATGTTTATGATACTGTTGAGATCGTTCTTGATTCTTCCGATGAAAGCAAGGCCCCGGTTAACCTCGAGGGCCCGCTTGTAGTAGAAGAGGGCGCTCTTGAAATCACCGCTCTTATTGTAAAGCTCTGCTATATTGTGCAAATCTGAAGAGATCCCCAGACTGTTCTCTGTATACTTGTCTTCATCGAGGGCGAGCAGGTAGTACTCCAGAGCCTTCTCCGTGTCCCCCCGCACATCGTTCAGGTACCCGAAATTGCTGTATGCAGAGGCAAGGCCGCTGTGGTTTTTCTCTTTTTTGTGTATGGATATTGCAGACTCAATATTTTGCCCGGCGGTTTCATAGTTACCCTTTTTAATATAGATGGAGCCCATATTGTTCAGGGCGTTTGCCGAGCCCTTTTTATTTTTATCGTCCTGATACAGGCCATAGCTCTTTTTAAGCAGGTCAAGCGCTTCGTCATAGTCCTTCTTTCGGATTCGTATTGTTGCGAGTAGCAGATACACATCGGCTTCAGAACTTTTATCTCCGGATACCGTATTGATTTCCTGCGCTTCTGCCAGCAGTTTTTCTGCGTTATCGTAGAGCCCGAAGTTAATGTAGCAGCGTGCGAGATTGTAGAGGTCGGACGAAATGCCCGGAAGGTTGCTCACCTTTCTGTTCTCTTCAAGGGCCTTTTCGAAGTTTTGTATGGCGTTTTCAAAATCTCCCCTGTTGTAGTGTTCGAGGGCAAGTGTTTCATAATCATGCGCCGTTTCCTTCACGAGCATCACGGGCCGATCCGATGCGCATGATGTGAGAAACAGTGAAGACAGGATAAGAGAGAAAAAGATGTATCGTCTCATTCGTTCCTCCCTTCATATCCTTCGACGGTGGGCGCATATCCTCCCTCGCGTTCGGTACTGTCTATGGGAAGGGGCTGGGCCTCCTTTTTCGAGGAGAAGCCGCGCACAAAGAAATTCTGCTTGAGTATTTTTATTAGACCGATGGCCTCGTTCATGGTTCTGTTACTCCGATCAACAGCTGCTTTGATTTCCGGAGACGCGTCGGACAGAGCGGCTGAAAGCTCCTCGAAGTTACTGACCGTCTTGTTGAGATTATCCATGAGCTCCATGATGTTTTGATACAGCTCATAGTCGTCGTACATAAGCTTGCCGATACTGCCCTTTTTTTCTTCGATCGATTTGGTGATACGCTCGAGCGAGGCGAGCGTTCTCGGCAGGCTCTCATCCTTTGCGGTGAGCATTGTAAAAAAAACCTGCAGCTTCGTGAGTACCGGTTCGAGACTGCCGTCCTCAGCGGAAAGGTTATAGGTCAGCTTTTCCAGATTGTTCATAAGCCGTGTTATCTGGTCGGGGCGTTCACCCTTGAGCTTTTCGGCGAGTATTTGCTCTCCCTGTTCAGTATCTTCAGACCATACATACGAGCCGTTTGCAAGCTGGGGCATGTCTTTTTCGCCGGGAATTATCTCGAGTACCTTGCTGCCGATAAGAGGCGCCCTGAGCTTGACTACACTGTCCCTTCTGATCCGCGCTGTATATTCCTGATATACGGAAAAGCCGACGTCGATCCAGTTGTCCTCATTGAGAAATACAGACTTTACCTCTCCTATCTGTATTCCTTTGATTGCGACCTGCATACCAAGAGAGATACCCTCCCCCCTGAGGAACTTTGTGTTGTATTGGTACTGCTTCTCGAACCATCGCCTTTCCCGTCCAATCATGATGATCACTGCAATGATGACAAGGATGACAACGGAGAGAAACACTCCCACTATCTTTTCGAGGTGTTTGAATCTGAAAGACATTAGTTTTTCCTTTTACCGCACATATGTTGATTCCGATTTTCGAGGCAATCCTGGTCTCCGGAGGGTACTGCTCGACCGCTTTACTCATTCCCTGTTAAAAGGTCGAGCACCTCCTCGGCAATAAGTGCCTCCTCATCTACTATAATCGACATAATCTTCTGAAGAATCGGGTCAGATGATCTGAGAATCTCATCCCGCCTTCCGTACGCAAACAGCTTTCCCGCATAGAGCAGTGCAATGTGGTCGGCATATGCTTTGATGAAATCGAGATTATGACTCACCATAATGAGCGTGATATCCGGATCATCCCGGAGGGGAATCAGCTTGTCGATCATTTTCTGCCGGTGCATTGCATCGATACCGGAGACCGGTTCGTCAAAGAAAATGAGCTTCGGGCTTACAACAAGCGCGCGAGCGAGACCTGCAAGCTTTCGCTGCCCCATCGAAAGATGGGCTGGAAGCTGGCCTTCGATTTCTCTGAGGTCGAAGTTTTCGAGCACAGTATAAACCCTCTTTTCTACTTCCTCTTTTTTGAGGTTGAAATGATACCGAAGCGGCAGCGCGATATTGTTGAAAACGGTGAGATTGCTGATGAGCGCCGCGTCCTGAAAAACGAAACCGAATTCCTTCCGCATTTCAAACAGTGAACCGCGGGATGCATTGAATATATCGACATTGTCAATGTACACCGTGCCCGTGTCTGGCGAAATGAGCCCCGCTGCGATTTTCAGCAGGGTGCTTTTACCGCAGCCGGACGGGCCGGTAATGGTGACGAGACGTCCATGCGGTATGCTCATTGAAATAGAATCAAGGACTTTCTCCCTGTCAAAGGAGATTGAAACATCATTTATTTTTAGAATTGTGTCGTTCATATCTACTTCATTCTCCGAACATATTAAGAGCTGCGTACGTCTCCTGGGACCGAATATCATAAAGTAACTTCGCGAGAAGTTACTTAGAAGTAATAAATAAACGTAATCAGTCCATCCGCCAGGAAAAGGGCGGTTATGGCATTGACCACACCTTTTGTCGTCATCTGTGGAACCTCAGTCGAGGATGTTTTTACAGAAAATCCTCTGTAGCTGCTGGTCAACGATATGAGTATGCCGAAAATAAACCCTTTCAACAGGCTTATGGTCAGATCGGACAGGACCACCGATTCAAGAAGACGCTGTAAAAAAGGAATGAAGCTTGTAACGAGAACGAGCTTCGAGACGAAAAATCCACCGAGTATCGCAAAAATGTCAAAGTAGATATTCAGACTTACAAGCGAGGCGGTCATTCCGAATATTCTCGGAAGCACAATGTATCGGATGGGATCGATCCCCATTGATTCGAGGGCCTCGATCTCATGGGAAACCGCCATATTGCCGATTTCCGTCGTGATTGCGGTTCCGGAGCGGCCGATAACGATGAACCCGGTGAGAAGCGGCCCCAGTTCGCGCACGATCACAGTAATAAGTATATTGCCGATAAAGGATTCCCCGCCGAATCTGGGGAGAAAGGTCAGCGACTGAATAATAGAGATACCACCGATAGCAAGCGCGACGATTGCAATGAGGGGGAGGGCGTCGACTCCGGTGAAGAGCACCTGTTTGAAAAGAACGTTCAGATTTATGCGGTATCCGCCGGGCTTTTTCCCGATTCCCGTCTTGATGATGAGATAGGTGTAGGCGCAGAAGTCGATGATACTCTGAACCTTTGAAAGAAACCAGCCGCCGAAGCTCTCGAAGTATCCAGCCATGGAGTAATTGTATATACAGGATATGGCAATGTCAATAACACTATTGCGGTCGATCTGACGGATAGTGTGATGCTACTGCAAAAATATTTTTTTTCTTGACACCGGTTCAGGTACATGTTATCTATGTTGTGAAACTGGCCCTGTTTCAGGGGAGCGGAATGCGGTTAAAGGCCGCAGCGGTCCCGCCACTGTGACCGGGGATGAAAGCAGCAATACGCCATTGGTTTTTTCATCCGAAGATATCGGGAAGATGTGGGATGGAGAATCAAGAAGGCGCTGTGAGTAAGATGATCCGGAAGCCAGGAAACCCTCCTGAAACAATATGCCCTCGCGGAAAGGGAGTGGACATGTTTAAAAACCGCACCTTCAAGTCTTCATTACTATTTCCCCATAACTTTTCCAACTACAATTTAAATCCTTTCTTTACAACCGTCTTGTTTTTTCTGGTATCCGCAATCCTGCCGGCAGGGGTAAACGCCGGGGATGATGACACCATTGCAGTGCAGGAGGTGGTAATCAGCGCAACCAAGACTGAGCAGGAGGTTCTTGACGTTTCCCAGCATGTTACAGTGATCTCGGGTGAAGAGATAGAAGAAAGCGGCATACGGGGAATTTCTGAGCTGCTGGATGCCCAGACAGGGATTGTCATCAACGATTACGGACCGAGAGGTGCGTCTCAGAATGTGTCCATGCGAGGCTCTACGTCGGCACAGGTACTGATCCTCCTCGACGGGGTTCGAGTGAATAGCGCGCTGAGCGGAGGTGTGGACCTCTCTCTCATTCCCATTGACAATATAGAGAGAATCGAGATTGTTCGCGGCGGTTCGAGCGCCCTGCACGGTGCAGATGCCATGGGCGGGGTTATCAATATCATTACGAAGAAAAAAGCCGACAACAGGCTGAAGGTATCGATTGAAAACGGGAGTTTCCTTCCCGGCCGGTATGTTGCAGGATACTCGACCGATAAAACCAAAGAGCCGGCAGATTACACGGATATCATTGATTCTCAGAAGGCCCGAATTGCATACTCCAGAATGCTCGGGAAGATCAGTCTGGCCACAGCGGGGTCCATCGAACGGGCGAAAAACGAATACATCTACAAGGATACGAATCTTGAGAACAGAAAACGTGAAAATGCCGAACTTTTAGGCGGCGATGTGTCTGCAGGTATACACATTCCCGCGGGAGAAGGCACTGTTGATATCGCCGGGTCTTTTGTGCGAAGCGAAAAGGGAATACCTGGCTCGATTACATCACCGACTCCTGAAGCTTCCCAGGATGATCGGAGGGTGCAGGCCTCCGCAGGTTTTCATACAGACCGTTTTTTCAGCGACCTCCTTTCCTTTGATATCAAAACATACGTTATCTCCTCGGAACTGCAGTACAAATCTCCGTCGATAGACGTTGATTCGGACCATAAAACAAATTCCACCGGTCTCGATCTGGTGCAGGAGATGCTTTTTTTCAACAGGTTTTCGATTGTATATGGCGGGAATGTGAGTTACGACTCTGTGCAGAGTACGGATGTGGGCACAAAAGACAGGACCTACGGCGGCGGGTTTGTCGAGACACCGATCTTCGTAACGGACAGCCTGACACTTCAGCCGGCGGTGCGATACGATTATTACTCCGATTTCAAGGGAGATCTGAACTTCAAGCTCGGCAGTGTGTACAGGCTTTCTTCGACAAAGTCCATCAAGGGGAGTATCGCAAAATCATTCAGGGCTCCCACCATGAACGACCTGTACTGGCCGGCCGATTCTTTTGCCGAGGGCAATCCAAGCCTGGAGCCGGAAACGGGTTACAGCATCGATTTCGGTGCGACGCATACCGGCGAGCGGCTGCACTTTGATCTCTTCGGGTATATGCGGTATGTGCGGGATGTCATTCTCTGGCAGCCCGGTGATGACGGGTTGTGGCGGCCCTCAAACTGGGGGGAGGCGCTCTATCCCGGTATTGAAAGCAGCCTCAAGGTGCGTCTTAGTGACGGTGTTTGGATGCGGCTTGACTATGATTTTCTGTACACCTTCGCCCTGTCAGGAGGGCTTACGATGAAAGATAATAAACGGCTCCCCCTGATACCGGTTCATTCGCTCAACCTTGGATTGGATCTGCAGCGCGGGAAAAGTTTTTTCAGCTTAAGCACGAAATACGAGAGCCTGCGGTATGAAAAGGTATCTAATGCTTCCTACCTTCCGTCGTATACGGTGGTTGACGTACTCTACAGGAGAAAGTACCGCCATGTTTCATGGTTTGCAGCGGTTGATAATCTTTTTAATGAGCAGTATGAAGTTGTGCCGCTCTACCCCATGCCCGGCACCTTCGTCCGCTCGGGTGTCGAGCTTACGTTCTGAGGCCGCCCCGTGGGTGTTTGGAGATATATTGATTATTTTTTCGCAGTAAAAAAAAATTATAGAAGGAGCAGTGTATGAAAGCAAAAAGAATCATTGGTGTTGCAGCAGCCGTAGTTTTGGTTTTTTCCGTCATTGCAGCAATAATCGGGTGTACCACCGGCACAGGTGTGTCTTCCGGTGCCCTGTACATGACCGATACCTTCAACGGACGGGTGTACACTTTCGACATGGACAGTAACACAGCCTCTTCGGTACCTGTTCTGTCGACAGGGCAGAATGCAACCGGTACGATCTATTTTTATAACGACATCGGGTATATTGCGGTCGGCAACTCTCCTACGACTGATGCACCCGGCGTGTACCGGTTTGACCCGAATGCCGCAGTTCCTGTGGCAGAGCGAATAGGTGAGTCCATCAGCGCACAGTACATTGCCTTCTATAGTTTAACGAAGGCGTATGTCACGGATGCCGACTATTTTGCCTCGACCGGAGTATACTCCTTTAATCCCCTTGATCCTGATGCAGGATTATCCGGGCCAATTCCCGGGACTGACGATATGGCCGGTGGAATGTACCTGCAGGACATCACCACAGCAGGAGACATGGTGTATGTCGCCGATAACGGCAACGCCCAGGTGCTCGTTATAGATCCGACGACTGATACGCTTGCAGCATCCTCACCCATACCGGCTTCTGCGGGGGGAACAACAGGGCTGCTCACTGTACGTGATTCAGACGGGAGTGCTCTTGTCTATGTTGCGAACAGCCCATACGATGCGATGTTCAACCCCCTTCCGGGATCGATTGACGTTATAGATACATCGACCAATACACTGACACAGGTTGTGAGCAATGTCAGCGCAACCCAGATCGAGTATGATTCTGTAAACGATTCATTCTTCGGTACGGGATATACGAACACATACCGCATCGATCCGGCTTCAGGAACAGCTGTCGAGATAAAGGACAGAGACAACCAGCCTTTCGGCGGTACCGACATCGTTGCGAGCGGTGGAAAGGTGTATATCTCGAATACCGATTACACCTCGAGCAAACTGTACATCCTTGACGGGGCAACAGGTGCTGAAACAGCCGAAAGCCCTGTTTCTATCATGGCAGACGGTGAGGATGCGGTTGCCGGGCTTGCCGTGTATTGATCTTCTGTGCCTGTACTTTTCAGTACCAGTACTTTTCAGTACCAGTACTTTTCAGCACCAGTACTTTTCAGTACCAGTACTTTTCAGCACCAGTACTTTTCAGCACCAGTACTTTTCAGCACCAGTACTTTTCAGCACCAGTGTGCCGGGATTGGAGCCTCCTGCCTGCTATTGACAATGCAGGCGCCAGGTGTTTTATTGTAAATAGTGACGTTTTCTCTTCTTCGGGAATCAACTGAAAGGATAATCGAATGATCGATCTATTCTACAAGGGTGGCCCGCTCATGTATCCCCTGCTCCTCGGATCAGTGCTTATGGTCGCCGTCATCATCGAGCGTGGGTACCATTTTATCCGGGCAAAAACCGGCGGGAGGCTTGTCGAGGAGGTCAAGAGAAGGATCGAGGAGGGAAAACTCGAACAGGCTGAGGAGATTGCCTGCTGCAGTCACGGTCCTGTTGCGGTTATAGTGGGCGAGGCTATCAGGCTCCGTGCATATACACAGGATGTAATTGAGAACGAACTTTCTATTCGAGGGGACAAGGAGCTTGCGAGGCTTACGAAAAATCTTCACCTCCTGGAACTGATTGGAAAGATTGCGCCTATGATTGGACTCCTGGGTACCGTGCTCGGTATGGTGGGAGCATTTCAGCAGGTGGCAACGGTAAAAAACCTCGTCGACCCGTCCATACTGGCGCGGGGAATATGGGAGGCACTGATAACGACGGTGGCGGGTCTTTTTGTCGGTATACCGGCCCTCATCTTTCACCATCTATATACGAACAGGGTCAAGGCGGTGGCATTTGCCATGAAGCACTACGGCGAGGAGATCGTTTCGATGACCAGGGGGCGGCATGATTGAGTTCAAAGAATATGAGAGTTCCGCTGGAAAGAATCCCGGACCGGACCTCACCCCCCTTATCGATATGGTTTTCCTTCTTCTTATATTTTTTCTTTTAACGTCATTTCTTGTAAGTCCCTCAATCAGGGTGAACCTGCCCCAAACAACGGATGCGGAGCTTACGGAGAATCCTGAGGTCATCATAACCATTTTAAATGACGGCAGCCTCCTGTTCAACGGCAGGCAGGCGACTCCGCAGAAGCTTTCAAACATGCTCAGGCGTTCATACGCATTTCAGCGGACTCGCGAGGTGGTTATACAATCGGACCGGGAAGTTGTTTTTGAACGGGTGGTTGAGGTTATGGATATTTCAAGAAACACGGGCGCCGAGAACATCTCGTTTCTTGTCGAGCGGAGGAAATGAAACGGTCCGGATTTATCATTCTGAGCATTGCTTTTTTTATTTCACTTGTCTTTCACTTTGCACTGATTCACCTGGTTCGCTATGAAAAAAAAGGCGAGGTTAGAGAAACGCAGAGATATGAGGTGAACCTTGTATACTATGAGAAACCGGCTGAAGAAAAAAAAGAGACCAGGCTAAAAAGAGCTGCCAAAAAAAAGAAGCAGAAAGAGCAGGAAAAAGAAAAGGCAGAGCCAGAACAGCAACCGGCGCAGAAGGAGGCTGATACGCCCGAACAGCCTCCTGTGCTTGTAGATGCTGATATATCCGAACAGCCACACCAAAAGATACAGCAGGAAGCACCTGCAGATAGGGGGCGCAGCGGAGCGGAGTCGAAAACCCAGCCCCTGCAGGAATCGAAATCAGCTGAAAGAGTTTCGCAAGAGCAGCCTGATTACACCCGGATCCTTTCCGGCCTGAGGGACGACCTGCTGAAGAGAAAGGTCTACCCCTATGCAGCGAGGAAAAAAGGCTTTGAAGGTATTGTCGTGGTGTTCGTCAGACTCGATGCGGATGGGAATCCCCTCGATATCAGGCTCGCACGCTCCTCGGGGCACAGGGTGCTTGACAACGCTGCCGTGTCACTTGTGAAAAAGGTTCTGCCGTACCGGCATAATACGGGAAATGAGATCTCTTTTGAGATACCGATAAAGTACAGTCTTGTCGAATAGAACAGGCGGTCGGAAGAATCCATTCAGCCGGATGAACATACGGAGGAAGGTAATGAACAAGGGTTTGCTGATAGTATTTACAGGAGATGGGAAGGGAAAAACCACCGCCGCGCTTGGAATGGCGCTTCGTGCTTTCGGGCACAACCTCCGTGTGTGTATTATCCAGTTCGTTAAAGGGGACTGGCAGGCCGGTGAAAAAAAGGCTCTGGCACGCTTTGAAAACCTTGCGGATGTGTATACCCTTGGAAAAGGATTTATTTTCAGCAATAATGATCTTTCGGCGCATAGAGAAGCAGCCGTTCAAGCCTGGGGACTTGCCAGGGAAAAGATAGATTCACAGAACTACAGCATCGTTATTCTTGATGAAATTACCTACGCTTTACAGTTCAACTTTATCGATGAAAAGGATGTTTTATCACATCTTTCGCATAGAAGTGACGGTCTTCATGTCGTGGTGACGGGGAGAAACGCCTCTCCCGCCCTGATTGAAGCTGCCGATCTGGTAACGGAAATGGCAGCGGTAAAACATCCGCTGAAAAAGGGCGTCAAGGCCCAGGCGGGGATCGAGTTTTGATAAAATCACTTTTAGGGAAGCAGAGATCATGGGTTGAGGGCTGACCGGTGTACGGCAAAAAAACCCTGCAGCTGATGATGATCGCTTCTAATGGTGAATGATAAAAAAGGGAATATTGTCCGGGTTAAGTTTCTGATTCTCATGGCGGATCTCAAAGTGCAGGTGCGGCCCTGTGATCCTGCCTGTGGTGCCGACCGTTCCGATTATCTGCCCCGAATCAACCGTTTCACCTTTTTCAACAAGTATTTTTTCGAGATGGCCGTACAGCGTATAGTAGCCGAGCTCATGCTCCAGTATAACGGTGCTGCCATACCCGTTGATATCCCCGGCATATACCACCTTCCCCCAGCGTGCGCTGTGAACATTTTTTCCCTCTTCAGCAGCAATATCAACTCCACCGTGAAAGGTACGCTCATTCACGAAGGGATCGATCCTGGGCCCGAACTTCGACGTTTCAATTCCCATAAGCGGCGCGTAGAAAACCACCCCGGTCAGATAGGTTCGTTCAAGGAAAGAGAGCGTTACTTCGGGAGCGAATAGAAGCGATTTTTCCGGGTTCTGTGGATCGGCCACCCTCTGAATGTCTGTTTCAGGAATTTTGTATTTTTGCGCGATATCAGGCATACTGGTCTTTTCCTCTTCAAAAAAAAGCCCCAGCGTATCCGGAAGGTATGCTATGCTCTCTTCCAGTATCATACCGATAAAGTCGATATGGTTTAGCGTGGAAATGGTGTCCACGTTGAGGCTCGTCTTTGCAATGAGGGTCCAGATATCCTCTCCTCTCTTGAGGGTGTATTGGTAGAGTACAGGGGGATTGTATACATCCTTTCTTTCCTGCTTGAGAAGCCTGTTTTTTGACGCAACGGTTGATTCGTAGAGGGTATTGAAGTTGCTGTCCGTGTAGTTGAGATCCTTTATTATGATGGTGTCCGCATGTGCTGAAATCATGGGAATGAGAAGAACGGCCAGTATTAAGAAGAGCGTGTTTTTCATCGCATGCGGACAGGGATTTCCAAATTCCGGAAAAATACAGTTATATCCTCCGGTTTTATACCATATTATATCCTTATGTAGTATAATCAAGCAACAATTAAATGAGAGGTGCACCGGTGAAAGAAAAGGTATTTTTTATTGCGGTGGATGATCATGAGGACCCGTCGCGAATGGCAAAAAAGGTAAAAAAGCTCTATGAGAAGTGCGGGGTAATGAATTATTTTGCGAAAGGCGACTTTGTCGGTGTAAAAACACACTTTGGCGAGTCGAGCAATACCACATTTCTTCATCCGCTTATCGTGAAGGCTGTAATCGACAAACTGAAGCAGATCGGCACCAAACCCTTTCTTACCGAGACGGCGACTCTGTACAGGGGCAGCCGCTCCAACGCAATCGATCACATCGCGCTTGCCGCCGAGCATGGCTTCGGCATCGATAAAATAGGTGTTCCCCTCATTATGGCTGACGGTCTCTTCGGCGACGCGGAAGTTCCGGTCGCTATTAACGGCCGTCATTTCGATACGGTGAAAGTCGCCCGGGAAATCACCAGGGTGCAGGGTATTGTCGTCCTCAGCCACTTCAAGGGTCATATGATAACCGGATTCGGCGGCGCATTCAAGAACTTAGGGATGGGGCTCTCTTCGCGGCGGGGAAAACTCAAGCAGCATTCCGTCATGACACCGGAGATTAGTTCTTCGAAATGCACGGCATGTGGTGAGTGCATAAAATGGTGCCCGCAGGATACTATCGGCATGAAAAACGGAGCCGCCTTTATTGAAAAAGAAAACTGTATCGGCTGCGGTGAGTGCTATGCCGTGTGTAAATTCGGGGCAGTTATGATCGATTTTCAACGGGATAGTGATGAAATACAGGAGATGATAGCCGAGCATGCAGCCGGTGTGGTTCGGGCGGTCGACGAGAACCTGTTTTACTTTAATTTCCTCATAAATATTACGCAAAACTGCGACTGTATGAACGGCGGCCAACGGGTTTCCCGCGATATCGGTATCGTCGCCGGACGAAACATCGTGGCGGTGGAAAAGGCCTCGTGCGATCTTTTCGAGAAAGAAAACGGTATGACTATTGCACAGGCCGCGCATCCACAGGTCAATCCGTATATTCAGCTGGAGCATGCCTGCAAAATAGGTCTCGGAAGCATGGAGTACGAGATGGCTGTTCTTGAGGGGTGAGGCTGCATCCTTACAAAATCTTAGAGGACAGGCCTTTGATGCTTCAGGGCACACCTCACCGCGCCTCATAGGCGCCGGTGCAGACAATCGGGTTGACATTTTAGGAAACCGTCAATAAACTTAAGGAAAATTGCAGCAGGATTTTTTTAAATGGATGACGCTCTTTGAAGCTGAGAGATGACGGAGGAATTTGTATTGATCAGCGCGAATGACTTGAGGAAAGGGATGATGTTCAGGATGAACGGCGAGCTGTATTCTGTTCTCAGCTATCAGCATGTCAAGCCGGGAAAGGGCGGCGCATTCGTTCGATCCAAGATACGAAATATCCAAAAAAATACCATTGTTGACCGTACATTCAGGCCGGACGAGAAGATAGAGGATGTGTACATTGAAAAAAGAAAGATGCAGTACCTCTATGATGATGGCGACAATTCAGTTTTTATGGATACCGAAAACTACGAACAGGAAAGTGTCCCGAACAGTTCTATAGAAGAAGAAAAGCGCTTTCTCAAAGAAGGCCTTGAAGTTGACGTGAGTATTTATGAAGGAGAGATCATCTCCGTCGATCTCCCCATTTTCGTCGAGCTCAAAGTGTTGCACACAGAACCGGGGCTCAAGGGCGATACAGCCACAACGACATATAAACGCGCGACTGTCGAGACGGATGCGAATATACAGGTGCCCCTGTTTATTAATGAAAATGACATCATCAAGGTTGACACAAGGACCGGGGAATACTGCGAGCGTGTGTGAAGAGATGTCTCGAGGCCGCTGTCTGGTACTACAGCGATACTTTTCATCCAAAGAGCAACTAAGATACGTTTAGTTTTAGTAAATACGACTTTTGTGTAAACAAGGTGCATTTTATACAATATAATCGGTAAGTATCGCTGTAGCACTATTATAACAGGAGAATAATCACCCCTTCTCCGGGATCAGGATTTCGAAAATACCCGGGAGATGCCGGGGAAATAGACACACATATTCTGTATGAATGGTTCACAGTCTATTATCTTCCTATTCGGATAGGTTATTGAAGAATACGTTATTGAAGAAAAAGGGCATTCAAAAGAAACTCGGGCTGAAATTCTACAGAAAAAAACAGTACGTGCAGGCGGTATCCCACCTCGAGAAGGCACTCACCGAGGATAAGAACGACCCGGATATTTACCTGTTTCTGGGTTATGCATCGCTTTTCACCGATGATTTTGAAGGTGCGCGCCGTTATTTCAGGGCCGGTCTCCTGGTCAGGGAGAACCATATTGAGCTCTTGAAGGGTCTTGCCTATATCTACCTGAAGGACGAGAGGATAGAGGATGCCGTAAGCCTCTGGGGAGAGGTGCTTGAAATAAATCCCCGTGAGCGGACGGTAAAAAACGCCATTGCACGGCTTCGATCTGCGGAGGATACATCTTCATTCGTTCAGTCATTCGATCTCAAGGCCTATCGTTCTGCAACGCTTCCATTTTTCATAAAGCTCAAGCCATACCTGTTAGGTTTGAGTATTACGGCAGGAATAATTATCATCCTTACAATTTTCTATGTAACACCCCTCTATGACAGGGCGCTTGAGCGTTTCTATCCCGAGATCGTCGCACTGAGAGCGGTGAAGCTCCCTGAAGGCCAACCGGTAACCGCCATGAAGGAAGAAGCCCTGTATTCATTCACTGCCAAGGAGATCGAGGATAGTTTCGTCCGCATCAAGAAGTACATCTACCGCGGAAGGACCAATACCGCTATTGTCACTCTGAACAGGATAATGCTCTCCAACGCATCACCGCCCGTGAAGGAGAAATTCGACATACTGTATACCTTCATTAATCCGCCCGACCCCCTCTCGATCGACTTCTCACCCCGGTTTTTTGAGATAATGAAGGAACGGGCTGCGTACAGGGGAGTGTATATCCTGTGGACCGGAAAAATTGCCAATCTAGAGAAGAAAAATGATGTCTTTGAGTTCGACCTTCTCGTTCGATACGAGGATGAGGATACAATAGAAGGAATTGCGCATGTATCCCTGAAGGGCACATACTACCTCGAGAACAGGAAAGATGTCGAGGTGTTCGGGACCTGTGCGGGGGTAGACAGCACAAGCGGGAAAGTTCTTGTCAACGGGATTCTCCTGAAGAATGTCGGGCATTAGTCGATTAGGCAGAATACTCATTATCTGGAGGAAGACACAGGATGACGGCAGGCGAAGTCTCTATTCTTGCCTTTGATTTCGGCACGGAATCGGTTCGGGGTGCGCTGTTCAATGAGAACGGGAACATGGTATATACGAGTGCATGTGAGTACCAGACTCTGTTCCCGAGGCCCGGCTGGGCGGAGCAGGTTCCCGATCAGTGGTGGGACGCTTTCATCGATGTTGCGAAGGATATAGTACAGAACTCCGGGGTTAAAAGTGATCGGATTCTCTCAGCCACAGTCGATACGACGAGCTGTACAGTGCTTATATTGGATGAAAATTTTACACCTCTCAGAAATGCGCTGTTGTGGATGGATGTCCGCGCGTTCAGGCAGGCGGAGAAGATAGCTGCATGCGGAGCGGAGGCCCTCAAATACAACGGGTTCGGCAGCGTATCGGCGGAGTGGATGCCGTCAAAGGCGCTGTGGGTTAAGGAAAATGAACCCCATATGTGGGAACGCGCGCGGTACGTATGCGGTTTTCAGGATTGGATAAATTACCGTCTGACCGGCGAATATGTCGGGAGCATAAACAACACCACTGTGCGCTGGTACTACGATTCGAGATCCGGAGGCTGGCCCCGGAATTTTTATAAAGCGATTGGGCTTGAAGACGCAATCGGGAAATTCCCAGGGAGCATCCTGGAGCTCGGTGCGCCGATTGCGCCGATCAGATCCGATGTCGCCAAAGAAACCGGCCTTTCGGAAAAAACACTCATCGTCCAGGGCGGCGCGGATGCGTATATCGGCATTTTGGGGCTAGGTGCGGTAAAGCCTGGCAGAATCGCGTTTATCACGGGCTCATCGCACCTCATGCTGGGGCATGCAGCGGAAGAGTTTCATAAAAAAGGCATATTCGGGGGTTTTCCGGACGCGGTTATGCCTGGACTGTATGTTGTCGAGGGGGCTCAGATTTCGACCGGCTCGGTTTTGAAGTGGTTTAAAAACGGGTTTATAGGGAAGGAGCTTGAAAAAGAGGCTTCCCGGAAGGGCCTCTCACTCTACCGCTACATGAACCAGCGTGCGAAGGATATAAAAATAGGAAGCGACGGGCTCATCCTTTTAGACTACTGGCAGGGAAACAGAAATCCGCTTACCGATTCACAGGCACGGGGTGTCATCTGGGGGCTTTCGCTGAACCATACGCCTGTTCATGTGTACCGGGCAATAATGGAGGGTGTCGCCTATGGAACGGAGCACATAATGCGTTACTTCAAGGATTCGGGCTTCGAGCCGAAGGAGATCTACGCGTGCGGCGGGGCTACGAACAGCGATCTGTGGATGCAGATTCACAGTGACGTGATGGGAGTGCCCATCCATCTTACTGAGGAGCCGAATGCGCCTCTGTTAGGTGATGCGATACTCGCCTCCTTCGGCGCGGGTGTTTATTCGAGTATAGAAGAAGCAGCGTCGGCGATGGTGAGAATAAAGAAAAGTATCGAGCCGAATAAAGAAAACACCGAACAGTACAGCTACTATGTAGACAAATATATCGAGACCTATCCGCGGCTGAAAGACCTCATGCATGACATGGTCAGGCATGAAACGGAGTAACCGCTGTGTGCCTGCAGCAGAGGGTATGATACGTGACGAATACATTGAAAAATACCACTATTCGCACGTAATGCACAGGTGAACTAATAGTATGGGGGTATGGAAAATGAAAAAAATTATCAATTCGACCGAACGGGTCGTCGATGAGATGATCGAGGGAATGCTGAGGGCATATCCGGAGCACCTGAAACGGGTGCCGAATACAAAGCGTACCGTCATGTTTACAAAGGCGCCGATCGAAGGCAAGGTCGGTATTATTACAGGCGGCGGTTCCGGCCACCTCCCGCTCTTCCTCGGATATACCGGGCGGGGGCTTCTGGACGGAACGGCTGTCGGGGACGTGTTTTCGTCCCCATCGTCAAAAGAGATATTCGAGCTCACGAAGGCGGTACACGCCGGAAAGGGTGTGCTCTACCTGTACGGAAACTACGGCGGCGATATCATGAACTTCGACATGGCGGCCGACATGGCCGAGGATGAGGACATAGAGACCGCCACATCGATCGGATGTGACGACGTCGCGTCTGCTCCGAAGGGGGAGGAGGACAGGAGGAGGGGTATTGCCGGTATTTTCTACGCGTACAAGATCGCGGGCGCGAAGGCCGTAGAGGGCGCGAGCCTCGAAGTAGTGAAACAGTGGGCGGACCGGGCGATCGCAGCAACACGGACGATGGGTGTTGCGTTGAGCCCGTGTACCATACCTGCAGCCGGAGAGCCCACCTTTACTATAGGCGAAGACGAGATGGAGATCGGTATGGGCATTCACGGGGAAAAGGGGGTGCAGCGCGGCAAGCTCAAAACAGCGGATGAGATTACGCAGATCATGACGGAAAAAGTAATTGAAGACCTCCCCTTCAACAAGGGAGATGAGGTCTCGGTTCTCGTGAACGGCCTCGGGGCCACAGCCCCGATGGAGCTGTACATACTGTTCCGGAAGGTGAGCATGATTCTGGAGGAGCACGGCATACAGATACACCGGAGCTACGTCGGCGAGTATGCAACATCGATGGAGATGAAGGGCGCCTCGATTACCATGTTCAGGCTCGACGACGATCTGAAAAAGCTGCTCGATGCGCCATCCTATTCGCCCTTTCTTCTCCAGCAGCTACAGAAGGTATAGGGAGGCGAGAACATGGGTGCAGACACATTGACTCGTGATGAGGTTATAAAGGTTTTAAAAGAAGCCGCTGCCCGGATGCAGGGACATGTGAAGCAGGTGCGGGATCTGGATGCGGAGATCGGAGACGGGGACCTCGGCATTACCGTGCAAAAGTGTTTCGGAGCGGTAGAAAATTACCTTGCCGGTGTTACGGATGAACCGATAACCGATATCCTGAAAGGGGCAAGTATGGCGTTCAGCGAGGCAAACCCCTCCACGTTCAGTGCCCTGTTTTCAGCAGGTCTTAGAAAGGCAGGTAATACGGTTAGAGAAAAAGAGAGCCTCTCGGCGGGTGATATCGCCGCCATGTTCGATGCCGCTGTCAGAGGAATAATGAAGCTCGGCAAGGCGCGGGAAGGCGACAAGACACTGCTTGATGCGCTCATCCCCGCCCTACGGGCTGCAGAGTCCGCTGCTGAAGCAGGCAAGTCGATTTCCGAAATGCTGAACGCTGTAGCTTCTGCTGCGGAAAAGGGTGTGCAGGACACGGTCGGTATGGTATCGAAACAGGGAAGGGCGCGCTCCTTCGGAGAGCGAACCCGCGGTGTCCAGGACCCGGGCGCAACAGCGGTGGCGCTTTTTATAAAAGAGGTTGCAGATGCACTTATAGATGCACGTATGTAGACGGATCGGGGCAGGTTAGATGTCGGCTATTACTTCAGCCCTTTTCCCTCCAGGTTGATCGAAAGCTTGTCGGTGTCGGGGTCGTTGCTTCGTATCTCGAGCTTGCCTGAGCGCTTGTCCTTTTTATCCGGGGTGAAAATTATATCGAAGGTTGTGCTTTCATTGGGCGGTATAGAGAAGGATGTTTCCTGCAGGTCGATCTTGAAGTCCTTTTCGCCCTTGGTCAGAATAATGCTGCTTATTACAAGGTCAGCCTGTCCTTTATTTTCAATGGTGAAGGTAACGGGCGGGCTTGATTCCCCTATGAGAGTATCTTCAAAATACTTGTAGTCCTTCGTGATCTCTCTGCCGCCAGCCCAGAGTGCAATATCAGGTTCCTCTGTTTTTGTTCCCGTGCCTTTTACGGTAAATTTATATTGAGGTGTATCGGGGTCGGTATTGTCGAGTGTAATCTTGGCATTCTGGTTATTGGTCTTCTGCGGTGTGAAGGTGATGTCGAATGTCTCTGTCCCTCCGACAGCAACGGTTATTGGAGTAGAACCTGAAAATACGAATTGAGAGTCGTCCGATGTAATGCTGTTCACATTGAGGCCTGAAGAGCCTTGATTTTTAATAGTAAAGGTGACGGTCTTTGGCGTAGACACCACAACGCTTCCGAAATAAAAGGTACCGGATTTGTTTGGTATATAGATAGAATCCTGAAGCACAGCGATGTCGGCTGTGGCAATACTATTTCCTGTGCCCTGGACTGTAAACTGATACGGGTTTTCATCAGGGTCGTTGCTCGATATTGAAACCGTTTCACTGTATGGGACGGCACCGGAAGAAGGATCGAATACAATATCGAAATCCAGGCTTTGCCCGGGGCTGATGGTTGCCGGCGGTAAGAAGTTGTTTGTAAATGCCGCTCCCGTAATCGTGACAGGGGATGCAATCGTAAGTTCCGCGTTTCCCGTGTTTTTAATCGTAAACGATTCTGAAGCGGTGCTGCCGGTCCAAATGATGCCGAAGTCGAAGATACCTGATCCGGCCAACAGATCTTCACCGGTGTCTTTCACTTTGACGAGTATATCAGGCGCCGGAATTTTAGTGCCAGTACCTGTTACGGTAAATGTATAGGATTCCGTGTCCGGGTCGTTACTTGAAATACTGATAGTGGCCTGTTTGGCACCGGCTGACATCGGTTCGAACAGCACGTCAAAGGTGGTGCTCTCACCCTCTTTCACGGATTCAGCAGTCATTGAGGTGTCCACGCTGAAATCATCGACATCCAAATCAACAACATCGATATTATAAATCGAAAGATCGAGGGCCCCTGCGCCGCCCTCGTTTGTTATCGTGAAAGTTACCGGACTGCTCTCTTCATCAACTTGCACGTTGCCAAAATCATACCCTGGTGACCCATCGGGGACCGGTGCGGTACCGAGATAAACCTGTATATCCGGGAGTATTGCACCGGAGGATTGGCCGTTTCCTGCGAGAGGGAATGTGTACGGGGTATTATCCGGGTCGTTGCATACCAGCACCAGGGTCGTCGAAACCTTACCCAGTTTTGTCGGTTTGTACCATACGCTGAATGTGGTGTTCTGCCCAGGCCTGACAATTGAGTTCAGTGTATCGAATTCCAGGTCAAACTGCGCTGCATCACTGTTCGAGAGGAGCAGGCCGGTGATTCTGAGGTCGAAGTCGCCCTCGTTTTGAACGAAAAAGGTGGTTTCAACAGGCGCCCCTATATCATGGGTCCCGAAATTGTATCCAATACTGCCGTTGGCAATCTTGGTTGAATCCTGCATGACAATGATCTTCGAGGCAGCACCGTGGCCATTCACGGTGAATGTATAGGGGCTGCTCCCTTTTACCTCTATCGATACAGTGGCTTCCTTGTCCCCGCTTTCGGTCGGCATAAACTTTATGCTGAACTCCGTGCTTTCACCCGGTGCAATGGAAAGCGACATTGAAGAATCATCGAGCTGAAATTGAGAGATATCGCCGTTTGATAATGCTGGGGAAGAAATGTTGGCTGTTATGTTTCCGTTGTTTTGAATGGTAAACAAGGTTTTACCGGTATCGAATACGCCCATCCTCCCGAAGCCGTATACTCCGCTTCCGTCAGGTAAAGCGAGATAGTCGGCAAAAACAGTAATCCCGGGCTCGGATTTTGCCAGTTCATGCAGGTCCGTTCTCTGGAATGAACAGGATGCGATCAGCAGGATAATAATTGAAAGTAAAACGAACTGTCCGAAACGTCCCTTCTTCATCTATGTACCTTAACTATACGATTATGAAATAATCTTATCACAAACAATCCGCTGTGTCCGAGCACCTGGTGATATTTATTATAGCACATTTTGAGAAAAAAACAATAATCCCATATATACCCATAAAACTCGAACTGTGTATATGTATATCCGTTTTTTTTTTTTTTTGCGTGCCTGGAGCCCACAGATCGGCATTATTCGGATTGGAAATGTCCGAATAATTCCCGCCTTGACAGAGGGGTGTTGAGTACATACATTGGTACAAACAGGAGCGGACCGGATAAGAACAAAAAATCCAAATCTGCTGTAACCGGATCAGGAGGTGAAGGGTTTGAGTCTGATGGGCCTGGATGTCGGGACAACCGGGTGCAAGGCCGCTGTTTTTTCACAGGATGGGAAAATGCTCTCATACAGCTACAGGGAGTACCCCCTGATCCACCCGAAGGAGGGGTGGGCCGAGCTCGATTCCCGCAATCTCTGGAATTCCATTGAAGAGGTCGTTTCAGAATCTGCCGGTAAGGCCGGGCGTGACCCCGTGACGGCTGTTTCTGTCTCCGTTCAGGGGGAGGCAGTGGTACCTGTAGACAAAAAAGGCGAGCCTCTGTACAACTTCGTTGTGACCTTCGACGACAGAACGCTTGTCCAGGCCCGATGGTGGGAAGAGCGCATGGGTCGGGAGCGTATCTTCAAAATCACGGGAATGCCCCTCCATCCGATGTACAGCATCTGCAAGATACAGTGGTTTCACGAGAACATGTCCGAGCTCTATAAAAAGGCGTGGAAGTTTTTGTGCGTCCAGGATTTCGTGTTTCTGAAGCTGGGCGTGGTTCCGACGATCGACTATTCTCTTGCCGCCCGCACAATGGCATTCGATATTCTGAATGAGCGATGGTCTGAAGAAATTCTATCGGCTGCAGGAGTCGATGAAAAGCTTCTTGCGGAAGTAAAACCGTCCGGCAGCATTGTCGGCGAGATTCCCGAAGAAAGAGCGGAGGCACTCGGCCTTGCGAAAAAGGCGGTTGCGGTAACCGGCGGGCACGACCAGTGCTGCGGGCTTTTAGGTGCGGGTGCCGTCAAAGAGGGAAGCGCAATGAACGCCACCGGGACGTCCGACGTGCTCAATCCGGTGCTCGGCAGGCCTCTTCTCAGTGAAGGGATGCTCAAAAACAACTACTGCTGCTACCACCACACGAAACCGGGCATGTACGCAAGCTGTGCCTTCAATCTCACAGGCGGGCTTCTCCTGCGCTGGTACAGGGACACGCTCTGTGGGCAGGAAGTGCTGGAGGCCCAAAAAACAGGGCGGGACGTGTACGAGTTGATCATCAGCAGGGCGAGCGACAATCCAGCCTCTGTCTTTTTCCTGCCGCACTTTGTGGGAAGCGGCACCCCGACCCTGGATCCTCTGTCGAAAGGAGCGATGATAGGCCTGACCCTGTCAACTACGAAAAGCGACATCAGCAGGGCGGTTTTAGATAGCACGAATTACGAGATGAAACTGAACATCGACTCGCTGGAAGAGGCGGGTGTCCGGTTGGATGAGATACGCACAGTCGGTGGCGGCGCAAAATCCGGAAAGTGGCTTAAGATGAAGGCTGATGTATTCGGCAAGACGGTTATTTCACTCGAGGTTTCGGAAGCAGCCTGCCTCGGTGCGGCGATTCTTGCCGGTACTGCAAGCGGTGTGTACAGCTCCGTTGACGAAGGGGTGTCACGTGCGGTGCGTGTACAGGATACGTTTTATCCTGACACGACGATGACGGAGCAGTACCGGGAGAAGTATGAATTGTACAAAAAGCTCTATCCTGCCCTGAAGGAATTATTCTCGTAGATGCGGCTCGGAAAATGGGATAAATAATAAGTTTATCCTTTGTTCATTCTCTGTTAATTGATATTCACCCTTTTCCCTGTATTATTATTCAAGTTAAAAATATCCCGGTAACCTGTACGTAACATTAAGGAAGAAAAAAGTGAAGCATCGCGCGCATTCAATAGTGCAAAAAAAAATATTCAGCAGAAAAGCAGTAAAAATCGTCTTTGCGAGTGCTCTTTTTTTCGGGATGGTATGCCGGTTGGGTTTCGGTCTCACACTCGATGAAGCCAGGGAGATTGCGCTCAAAAACAATCCAGCTCTGAAAGCGGCTGTTAAAGCGAAAGAATCTGCGCACTGGGACGCAAAAAAATCGATCTGGAGTGTGCTGCCGTACGCACAGGCGTCGAGCAGCTATTCGATCTACGATCCGGCGGTTTCAAGCATTGTTCCGGGTCAGGAAAAGAAATCCGCATCCTCCCTCAGTGTTTCGGTGACTCAGCCGGTGTATAGAGGAAGAAAAGGTATAATCGGGATACGGACAGGCAGGGAAAATGAAAAAATTGCGGAATACACACTCGAGCAGAAGACGCTCGAAACGATCGCTGAAGTGGAATCGAAGTATTTTTCAGTGCTCGAGAATAAATCTCTCATGGCGATTGCATTCAAGGATCTGGAGGCTTCCCGTGAAAACAGCAAAACAGCAAACATACGCTACACGCTGGGAACCCTGTCCAGGGCGGATTTCCTCAATGTTCAATCACAGACATCTTCCAAGGAGGTTTCCTATATTCAGGAGAAGAGCAATTACGAGGTCTCTCGCCGCGATCTCGCGAACTTTTTGCGTATAACCCCCGACTTCATACTCGAGGAGGTCGAGTTTTCTGTAATCGATTCATTCATTGAACGCGTTCGTGCATTGGACGATCAGTCGGTAGAGAAAATTTCGCAGCGCGCTGTTTCCATCGGCATGGCGGGCAATCCATCTTTGAAAATTTCGGCTGCATCGATCGAAATCAATCAGAATGCCCTTTCAACGGCAAAACAGTCTTTTTTCCCTTCAATCAACCTCTCGTTTACAAACAGCTTGGATAAAAGCGATCTCGACCGAACCTACACCTACCAGGGTGTGGTCACCCTTTCCGGTTCACTTGCGCTTTTTCCCGTCATCGATACACTCGACGAAGTGCGCGGGTCTGCCTCGAGCCTCGAGGAGGCGCACTATGCCTATGAATCGGCAAAGGATGGGGTGGTACTCGCCGTCGAAAGCGCCGTATATGCGTTGGTGACAGCTGCCCGGTCGATAGACTCTTCACGCCAGGCAGCAGAGTACGCCCGGGAGACCTACGAGCAGATGAAGACTCGCTTTGAAAGCGGCGTCGTTTCCGCGACGGATCTGCTGAATACGGAGGTTCTGCTCACCTCTGCGGAGAGTCAGTATACGACAGCGCGGTATAATTTCCTCAGGGCAGAATCCTCCCTCATGAAACAACTGGGACTGCGCGATAAGAAGATGCTTCATGAACTATTTATAGAAGGGCGGGAGGGGGAATAATGAAAAAGATCGGACTGTATCTTCTGTGCGGCGGACTGGTCCTGCTGCTTACTACCGGCTGTACTGGGGCAGGCGGCGGAATAGGCTCGCTCTTCAAAAAACGAAAACCTCCGGCACAGGACCCGCAGCAGGGTGAATATGAGGAAATGTCAGGGGCGATTAAAAAAGTGCCTGTAGTGGTCAAAAGGATAAAACCGGGAGATCTTACCCGATACACCCTGGTCACAGGAGTTCTCGAAGGTGAGACTGACATCGCAATGAAGAGCCAGGTGAGCGGCACGGTAATTGACGTGTACAAAAGCCTGGGAGACTGGGTTGATGCAGGCGTGGAGATCGGGAGAATAGAGAATACCGATTACGAAGTTCAGCTGAAACAGGCGAGGGCGAACGTGTTGTCCGCACAGGCATCCTACAAAGCACTCGAGCTCCAGATGAAGGCAACTGAAAAGCTCTATGCCGGCAGGAACATTTCTGAAAACGAGTACATGACGGCGCAGAGCAATCTCCAGAAGGCGCGGGCAGCTCAGGACGGCGCCGAAGCGTCACTTCAGCTTGCTGAGAAAAACTACAACAACTCGCGTTTTCTTGCGCCGGTATCGGGGTATATTGCAGGTCTTTCACTCGAAGTCGGTGAAACCATTACGACCGGTGCGTCAGTCTGCAGCATCGTCAATACGAAAAGGCTCCTCGTGAATACCGGCGTCGGTGAATCCGATATCGTGTATCTGCACCGCGGGCAGAAAGTGATGGTGCGCTATGGGAATACCGTCGAGCGTCCTGGAAGGATCGCCGGAATCGGAATCAAAAGGAGTGAGAATACTGCGAATTACCCGCTAAAAATAGAGCTGGATAATCCTGACAGGACACTCTACCCCGGTATGATCGTGCAGTGCAGCATAAAGACAAAGACATGGAAAAATGTTTTGTATATACCTCAAAAGGACCTGTTGGAGGAGTACGACCAACACTACCTCTTCGTCGTCACCGACGAGGGAAAGTCGCATAAACTGCGGGTGGTTTTAGGGGAGAAGATTGGTGAAAACGTCATCATCAGCCAGGGGCTTCAGCCCGGCATGGAGGTTGTAACCGACGGCGCTGAAAATCTTACGGAGGGAACCGCAGTTGATATCAGGATAACAAACGATTAAACAGAGGGGCTTGTATGTCGCTTCCGGAATTCTCGGTAAAAAATCCAGTTCTGGTCAATATGATAATGATCATCGTGTTCCTTTTCGGGATTTACACGATCGTGACGATTCCAAAAGAAGAGATGCCTGCAGTAGATTTCGGGTCATTCTACATCATTGTAAACTACCGGGGCGTTTCTCCGCTCGAAATGGAACAGCAGGTCACGAAAAAGATAGAAGACCAGATCAGCAGTATTGAAAATATCGATTACATCTCATCGACATCGCGGGAGGGGCAGTCGCGTATCCGCGTGAGTATGCTGCCCAATGCTGATATCGATAAGGCCTGGGACGATTTGAATACCGCGATGAACAAGGTGACTGATCTGCCGGCAGGGGCAGATGCGCCGAATATCGTCAGGCTCAATATGCGCGAGGTGAATTCAATCTGCACGATCGGCATCGGCGGGGACCTATCCGGGAATGCGCTCCGCGAAATGGCGGAGGACCTCCGTGACCGGATCCTTGACGTCGACAATGTTTCACGGGTTGAAATCTCCGGCGCACGCGCACGGCAGATTTGGGTGGATGCAGATCCGGCAAAAATAAACGAATACGGTATAACACTCAACGACCTTATAAATGCCATAGAGGAGCGGAATATCAATATTCCGGGCGGAACGGTGAAAATAGGTGCGACCGAATTCGTGATGCGGACTGTGGGGGAGTTCGACTCGCTGGAGCAGATCCAAAACCTGGTGCTGAGAATGGATGAAAAAGGGAGTGCGATCCGTATCAAGGACGTTGCTGCGGTACAGGATACTCTTGAGAAATCCTCCGTTCTGGGAAAACTGAACGGCCGACCCTCGGTCAACCTCTTTGTGTATAAAAATGCCGATGGGGACATTATTCGGGTAATGAAGGACGTCAGGACAAAGATTGCAGAATTCCAGAAAGACCTTCCGGGCGTCGACGTACAGGTGCGAAACGACGGCTCGATCGACGTGAAGAACAGTATCCACACCCTCAGCACCAATGCGCTTTTTGGCATCGTTTTCGTTTTTTTTCTGCTGTTCATATTTATCGGGTGGCGTAACGCCCTGTTCGCCGTGTGGGGCATACCGTTCAGCTTTCTTCTCGCATTCATTCTTATGCGTGCGTTCGACATCACCATCAACAACCTGAGCCTCTTCGCCCTCATTCTCGTTTCCGGTATGATTGTCGACGACGCGATTATCGTGCTGGAGAACATTCACCGGTACGTTGAGGGGGGAATGGCTGTGCGTGAAGCGACGCTCAAGGGTGCGAAAGAGGTCATGTGGCCGGTTGTCGCTGCGGTGGCCACAACCATCGTCGCCTTCATACCAATGCTGATGATGAGGGGCATGATGGGCAAGTTCATGAAGATTTTTCCGGTAGTGGTGGCGTTTGCGCTTTCGGCCTCACTTTTCGAAAGCCTCGTCATTCTGCCCTCCCACGTGGCCGAACTGTCCGGGAAAGTAAAAATAAAAGAAGATAAAAAAAACCGTCTGTACACCTGGATTCTGCAGCGGTACAAAAAGGCGATACTGTTTGCGCTCGGCCATCGTTTTCTCGTGATTTCACTTGTTGTTTCCGCCCTGATTCTGGCGGGTATGGCAGTTGCCTTCAGGGCGGTCAGGTTTCAGTTCTTTCCACGGGGCACCTCAACAACCATGGTGCTGCAGCTCCAGACTCCCACCGGCTCCTCGCTCGACGAAACGAATGCCGTCGTTTCTAAAGTTGAAAACTACATACTGAATATGAAGGAGAAAAATGATATCGAGGCGGTGGTTTCGACCGTTGGACAGCTCAGGGAACAGCGAATGTGGAAAACCGCAACCTCTAACGCAGAAATACGGATTGACTTAAAAAACCCGGATACTCTCGCTTATTCGATCGAGCAGATACAAGGGTCGATACGTTCCTTCCTGAATACGACTCCCGGTATATACATCTATAAATTCGATACAAGTCGACATGGTCCCCCGACGGGAAACGATATCGAGCTGAGAATTTCAGGAAATGACCTTAGTCGTCTCAAGTTCATAGGCGATTATATCATCGGTGAACTGCAGAAGATTTCGGGTGTGGCTGACCTTTCGACCAGTTTCGAATCGGGGGAAAAAGAGCTTACTATCGTACCGAAGTATGATAGACTGGCGCTGTACGGGCTTACGGTGCAGAATATTGCCGGTCTTGTCAACACCGCCTCTTACGGAACGACCGTTTCAGAATACCGCGGTGGAGGGCTTGAAGAGTACGACATCATTGTGAGGGACAGCGATGAACAAACCGATAGTATTGACGCCATACAGAACCTCCGCATACGAACGAATGCAGGGATGCTGGTCGCATTGAAGGATGTGGCCGAGTTTCGAATCATCGAGGGGTATTCCGAGATCGATCACCGGGATAAAAAGAGGGTTTTGACCGTCACCGGAAACACGACGTCGTACCAGGGTGAGGGCGGCATGCAGATGCGTACGCCGGACGAGGTGACCCGTATTCTCAGGGGAAACATGCTGGTGGGTGAAAAGGGCCTCCTTTCCGATTTTTCGAAGCGGTTTCCCGGATATACTCTGGTGTACGGCGGCGCTGCAGAAGAACAGAAAAAAACCTATAACTCCCTGTACATCGCTTTTATCGTCGCGCTTTTTCTTGTGTACACCATACTTGGTACCGAGTTCAAATCATACGTACAGCCGCTGATCGTCATGGTGACGATTCCGTTCGCCTTTATAGGGGTGATATTCGGCCTTTTCGTAACCGGTCTGCCGTTCTCCCTCAACACACTCGTGGCGGTGCTCGCATTGGTGGGTGTGGTGGTGAACGACTCTCTGGTGCTCGTTGATTTCGTGAACAGGGAACGGGAGAGTGGTGTTGACCGGTGGAACTCGCTGATCAACGCGGGTATGCTGCGCCTGCGGCCTATAATCCTCACAACGGTTACGACAATTGCAGGCTTTACTCCTATAATCGTTTCAACCGCGAGCGCATCGTCCTTCTGGAAACCGATGGCGGTGAGCATAGCCTTCGGCCTCGCGTTTGCAACCATGCTGACCCTCATTGTTATTCCCGTCGTGTACTCGCTGGTCGATTCGCTTTTCGGCAGACTTGGTATAACCAGGTTTAAAACCCATATCTCCTTTGAGGAAGCGGTTCTAAAGGGGGGAGATACTGCGGGAAATATTGGATGAAAGCGAACGTTCTTATAATCGAGGATGACAGGGAGATCGGAGAACTGATCGGCATGTACCTCGAGAAAGAGGGGATAACGTTCGAATTGTGCACCACTGCGGAGGAAGGTTTTTTAATCCTGGAAGCCGGCAGTTTCGACCTTCTGGTTTTGGATATCAACCTGCCGGGCATGGATGGCTTCGAAGCGCTCAGGGAACTGCGGAAAAAGAAAAATATACCTGTTGTTATCGTTTCGGCACGTGATACGGATGAGGATTTGATCCTCGGTCTCGGCCTGGGGGCCGACGATTTTGTCACAAAACCCTTTTCCCCGAAGGTACTGGCCGCGCGTGTTCGGGCGCATCTTCGGCGTTTTTACGATTCAAGGAATACATCTCTCATGCGGTTCGGTGATTTTACCCTGGATGCGGAGGGTGCCCTGCTCAAGAAAAACGGAAAACGGGTATCGATACCGCCGAAGGAGCTCGAGCTCCTGTTTTTGCTCGTGCAGAATCCCGGTGTTACCATGACTCCGGAAGAGATATTCAGGAAGGTATGGGGATACGAGTACGGGGACGTCACCACCGTTGCAGTTCATATTCAGAGGCTGCGGAGAAAGATCGAGAAAGATCCCGCATCTCCGAAGTTCATCGAAACCATCCGGGGTTTCGGGTACAGATTCACCCCGCATACTCTCGGGGGTGGACAATGAAAGTCAAGACGAAGATTCTCATTCTCATTGTCGGAAACATCGTTATTCCCGTGTTCATGACCATGTTAGCGGGATACATAAACATGATGGTCTCGGAAAAAAGCGGTAAAACAAAGGTGCCGAATTATTTTCAGGCCCGCGGATGGATCGATTACCGTCTCCCTGAAGAGTATGAGGAGGTGTACCCCGATCTGCAGAAGATACACATTCCGCAGGGTATCGACGTTGCTCTCGTTGACCTTGAGGGGGCGGTTGTTCTTTCGAACATACCGGGCCTTAAAACCGGAGATACACTTGCAGACGCCCTTGAGCACAATCAATCATCCGGCACCACAACCTATGAATACGCTATACGGCCGTTTGCCGTTGATAACGCGGTTAAGGGCCAGGTGCTCCTTCGTCTTCCCTCTGTCCAGCGGAAAAGGCCCAGCGCAGTCGTCAAGTTTTTCAGAAATACCGTGTATGCCTTCATCGCTATTATCCTGTTCTCGGCCGTTATGATGATATTCATTGTAAACTCATTGAACCGCTCTATCGGTACGCTCGAAGCGGCGACTGAAAAGATTGCATCGGGGGATCTGGATTTTGAGCTGAAGGCGGGGGGTCGGGATGAAATTGCCTCTCTCACGAGATCGTTCGAAAAAATGAGAAGGCAGCTCAAGGAGAACAGCGCCCAGCGGTCGCGTTTTTTGATGGCCGTTTCCCATGATTTAAAAACACCCCTTACCGCGATATGGGGCTATATAGAGGCAATTTCTGACGGCCTCGCCAAAAGCCCCGAGCTTCTTTCAAAGTACATCGATATCATATATTCGAAATCAAAGATTTTGGAAGAACGGATATTGCAGCTGCTCGATTTTTCGAAGATGGAAACGGGTGAGTGGCGGCGGCATTTCGAGTCTATCGACCTTCACGATTTTTTAACCCGCATCGCCCACGGGTACCGGGAGGACGCCGCCGTGTACGAGAGAGAGTTCACATCGTCAATCGCACTCGAGAAAGGAGCGACGGTTATGGGGGATGAAAAACTACTGTCGCGTGCGTTCGACAACCTGTTCACCAACGCAATCCGCTACACCGGCGAAAAGGACGTAATAGGGCTGAGAGCATACCGCGAGGGGGAATATGTAATAGTTGTTCTGGAGAATACGGGCCCGCCGATTTCGGACGAAGAAATAGAGCATATTTTCGAACCCTTTTACCGCGGGACGAATTCGCGAAACGAACCGGGAACAGGTCTCGGGCTTTCGATCGTTCGGTCGATACTAAACTCCCACGGTTGGGAGATCACCGCGAGCTCAATCCCGGAGAAGGGGACGCAGTTTCGCGTATGTATACAGCAACCCCCTCGATAGAAATATGGGGACATCATACGTACTTGTTAATCGGTCAGTCCCCCGGGAGGCCGCAATTATGGGGACATAATACTTATTTATGGGACAAAGGTGCTTATGGAGACATAATACTTATTTACTGGTAGAGCACCCCGCCTATGCAGTCGAATATCACCGGGTAATGCATCCGAATGCCTATTTCCGGCTACACGCCCGTGATCTTGAAGTAGGGCGTATCACAGGGTGCGTCCCAGAGTTTTTTAATCTCCTCGTTCGACCTGCACATGGTAAGCTGAAACCCCGCCATTTCCTGGGTGGTAATGTAGTTTCCGATCCGCGGCTTGTACGGCTTAATTCCCTTCGATGCGAGCAGTTCTTCGAGCCGCCTGTACAGGATGAACATCTCCATCAGGGTAGTTGCCCCGCATCCATTTATGATGACGAGGAGCTCGTCACCGCTTTTGTATCCGCCGTCCTCGATGAGCCGTTCGGCAACGTCGTCCATTACCTCATTTGCGGTCTTTATCTTCATGGGGCCCTCGGGTCCGGGTTCACCGTGCTGGCCGGGCCCGATGATGAACTCGTCATCGGCTATTGCAAAAAGTGACTGGCCCGTTGTCGGAATGGTACATGAGGTCATCGCCACGAGTATGGTGCGGGTGCTGTTATTCACCTGTTTCGTTTTTTCGACAATGGTTCGAATATCCGCGCCCTGCTCGGCGAGCGCACCGGCGATCTTGAAGCCGAAGATCATACCGGCCATTCCCCGCCTCTCTTTCTCCTGCCCCTTCGGGGCGCTTGCAATGTCGTCGTACAGGAGAACGCTCTCAACCTTGATTCCGTCCTCACTCGCCATGTCTATCCCTATATTACCGTTCAATACATCCCCTTCATGATTCGCTATCAAAACGAGAACGGGCGTCTTTCCGCTCATCTCCCAGGCGATCTTGATCCCCTCATATATTCGGTCACCGCCGGCGCAGGCGAAGATGTCCCCGGGTACCGAAACATCGTGCATGCCGTATCCGAGCATACCGGTCAATCCCGGCTCATGCCCTATGCCCTGGGCAAACACGATCTGGACCTTGCCCTTCTCTTTCGGTTTCGTGCGGATTATGATGTCGTTATCAACCAGTTTCAGGTAGTTGCCGTACGCCTTCACGAGGCCTTCTGTAAGCTCGCGTGCGACATCCTCGGGCTTGTTGATGAATTTTTTCATTACCATTTTTTTCTCCCTGTTTTATAATAATTATGGTTTTATCCATTAAGATCCTGGTTTTTTGTACCAGAATTTTATGCTCTACTGACTTATTATGTCACGTTACCTACTATGACATTCTACAGGTAAAAACCATTAGGCAGGTGCACCACAGGCATTTATTGGTTTGCACCTTTTAAATTTGAAAGTTAACTTGCCTATAGTTATTCGGATACTTTTAAAGATTAAACCGCCGTTGCAACCACCTGGATCCGGCGTCCACTGCTTTACGCCGCATAATGACGAATCAGGTTTAGGGGATATAATACCGTTTACCAGTTGGACAGAACATGCTGTTTGGCGGCGGTTTTAAATACCCGCTGCGATCCGCTGAAGGTTTCGTAGCCCCTGAACGGCAAGCTCCTCACCTGAATCGGCGAATTTCCGCCAGATTGCGCACAGCCTGTTCAGCTCCTCGAAGCTCGGATCGAAGGATTCGATTACCATTGGCCCGGTATATCCGATGGACTTTATTGCGGTAAAGAATTCCTTCCAGGGGACCAGGCCTGTTCCGGGTATACCCCTGTTGCTTTCACATACGTGGACATAGCCGAGGTACTCTCTGCCGCAGGTTTCGACAGCACCCTTAAAGCTCATCTCCTCACGAATCATATGAAAACAGTCGAGGTGTACTCCCATGTTTCCGGTGCCCACGTCCTTGCAGTAGCGAACTGCATCATCCGCAATATTGAGAAAGTGGGTCTCAAAACGGTTGACCGGCTCGCAGGCGATTGTCAGGTCACCCTTTTCCTTCGCGTATGAAGCGGCCTCCCGCATCGATTCGACCGACCAGTTCCATTCATCTTCTGTCCGCGGCTTACCTGTGAGGCACCCCCATCCTGCGTAATTTACGCCACCTAAAATATTAGATCCCAGCTCGTAGTTGATATCCACGAGCAGCTTGAGCATACCCACACCCTTCTTTCTGATACCAGGATCCGGGGAAATCAGGTTCGTGCTCTCGTTCAGGGTTGTTGTCGTCACCACATCGATACCGGCGCCGGAAGCCTCTTTTTTTACCTTTTCGGTAGGGAATGTCTCGGGATGGGCGATTGCAATATCGATGGTTTCAAACCCGAGCTCCTTTGCCTTGGGAATAATCCAGAGATCCTTCTCGGAAAAATTCTCGGACCAGATAAACGAATCAACACCGAATTTGAACTTCATTGTCCGCTCCTTTCATCAATAGATAGAATTAAAACAAACCCGCAGTGAGAATAGTATATACTACTCGCCTCATATTTAAAAGTATGTTTTCCTGTATTCGAGAGCAGAGACGCCATTCATTGTTGTAGATTTATGGTTTTATCCATTAAAATTACGGTTTTTTGTACCAGAATTTCATGCAAAGCTGACTATCTATACTGTTACAATTACTTGTAATTGCATTCTAGAGGTAAAAACCATTAGGCAAGTGCCGGTTTTAATTGTTAAAGTTTGGAAGTTCATTTGCCTATTATTGTATCATGTAAAATATTCCAGTGTCCGCCTCAGGGAATCTTCGTCATCAAGCGACGGCCAGTACTCGAGGCCGAAAAAGCCCTTATACCACATGCGGTCGATCTCGTCCACGATATAGCGGTAGTTCAGCTCACCCTTGTAGGGCTCATGCCTGCCCGGCACTCCGGCGATATGGAAGTGGCCGATATACCCGATGTTTTCACTGATAAAACCAAGCAGGTTACCCGACATGATCTGCATGTGGTAGATGTCGTAGAGTATCTTGAGGTTCTGGCTTCCGACTTTTTTCACTATATCGACAGATAAAAATGGATCGTCGAGAAAGTAGTCGGGATGATCGACACGTGTATTGAAGGGTTCGAGCAGAATCGTGATGCTCTCCTTCTCGCATATTTCCATAAGCAGCTTCAAACCCTCGACCATATTCTCAACCGCCTCCTCGCGGGGCAATCCCCGTACCCTGTTGCCGCTCCCGCTGATGAACCGCCTGACGGATATTCAGGATGTCGTTATTCAGGTACTTTTCTATGGGCAGCGTCGCCGCTCCCCTCGATGCTGAAAAATCGCGTACTCCCGCCCTGAGTATTTCAGTTTTCGATGATATGGCGTTGATCGCCTTGAGCCGGACAATCCGGCTGATGTTTTCCAGAATCTGATTGCCGAATGTATCTATCACTTCGCCTCCAAGAATGATCACACCAGGATCGAACACATTTACGAGATTTGCAATACCGATGCCGATATCCTCACTCACGGTATTTATGATCATGTTGGAGAACTTATCGGATTTCTCTGCTTCGAGCTGTATGTCTTCAAGTGTGATGTTTTTTCTGTCGGCTAAAATTGTTTTGAGTGTCGAATATACATTGGAGTCCAGGCTATTTCGTACGCCCTGCAGTATTGCATCTACGGAGACATGCGCCTCGAGACACCCCCTGTTTCCGCAGTTGCAGAGATTACCGTTGGGATATATGGTGATATGCCCGAACTCTCCGGCAACGCCGTGCCTGCCCCGATATATTCTGCCGTCGAGAATGAGCCCTGAACCGACGCATTCACCGATATAGATGTATAAAAAATTCTGTAAATCGCGTGCCAGCCCGTAGCGTTTTTCAGAAAGTGCCATGCACCGGGTTGTGTCGTCAACGATAGCTTCACAGGTGAAACGATCTTTTACCAGACGGCCGAGATGAACGTCCTCCCAGCCTGTCATATTCGGTGTGTACAGGATAAGGCCGTCCAGGATATTTACGAGGCCCGCGATACCGATACCGATACCGAGCAGGCTTCCCGTGCAGTTGTTTTCATAAAATTGGAGGATTTTTTGGATCTCCCGGTACAATCGGGGAAGGATATCATTCTTTTCGGTAGGAACATCCTTGATTGTTTCTCTGTAGATGAGGTTTCCGGTAAAGGATATACCAGAAATCTCCAGCGCATGAGGGATAATATTGATGCCGAATGCGCAGCAGTAATCGGGATTGGGCTGAAGGAGGGACGCCCTTCTTCCCCGAACACTTTTGTTCAGACCTGCTTCAACGATCAGTCCATCCCTGATCATCTCTTCAATTAACCGCTTTGTCGTTGCAATGCTGAGATGCGAAATATCGGAAACCTGTTTTCTTGAAATAGGTGCGCCCGATCTGATGATGTTCAGGATGATGTGCCTGTTGCGAAGCGCATTGTCTATATGGCTCAGGCCTGTGCGTTCTATTGTTTTCTCTCTATTTGGCTTAATTTGAACAAAATATTATACCCAATTACCGGATATTTTGTCAATAAAGATGTGTAATTTCCGGAAAAGTACGGGCACATCCCCGGTAAATTCCCGAAATAACTGGACGTTCAAACAATAAAAACCGCAATTTTTTCCCGTTTCAGTAAAAAATTTTCTTAACAAAATCGTATTTGAGACAGTATTACAGGCCACGGAGAACGTAATAGACGATTTTACCACTGCATCAGCCGCAGGCACACCGCCTGATCTTCAGTATTTGTGGAACGGTATCTACCACCAGGAAAATGTGTGGTTAGGCTATCTTGAGCCTCTCGACAGCTGGATACAAGCAGATGAGTTAAAGGATATGTACGCGACCGATCTGTCGTTCTACCAGGGAAAGCAGTATCGGGCAGGCTGGTACGTTCTGCCCATGGGCTGGATGTACAACAGAAAGCTTTTCAAACAGGTAGGGGTGCCGGAGGATATTACACCGCCTGAAACCTGGGATGAACTCATCGAAGCCTGTAATATCCTGAAAAAAGCGGGTATAACTCATATCGGAGCCGGGTTCAAGGACGGATTCTGGGGTGAGTGGTACACGGGATTTGGGCTTGTTCAGCAGGAAGACTCGATAACCGATACGACGAAACTCGTCATCGGAGATTACAAGTGGAGCGACCCCCGCTGGCACGAACACTGGAAACGGCTCGAACAGCTTATAAAGGCGGGATACTTCAATAACGACGCAAACTCGCTCGAGCTCTACCAGGGTATCGAACTCCTTTTTACCGGCAAAGCGGCAATGACGCAGTCGATCCTTACGCTGGTGCCCGAAGCAGAGAAAAACCTGGGGGCTGAAAATGTTGGCATCATGAACATGCCGAAGTTCGGCATTGGAAAGCTTGCAGGTCTTCCCATCATCGATGTGCAGGGTGTCGGTATTTCATCGAAATCCAAGCATAAAAAAGAGACGGCCGAATTTATCCGGTTCATGCACAGGCCGGACCGGTCGACTGCGCTGTGGGAGCAGGTGCACATATTCCCGGCAGACACGCGTTGTGACGGTAAAAAGTACATAAAGGATGCCAACAACAAACAGCAGTGGGAGTGGTTTACCGGCAAGAACACCGCGTATATACCCAACATGATTGCATGGACATTCGACTCTGAGGTGATGTACATAGCCCCGCAGAAATTGATGGCCGGAACAGCAACTGCAGAGGATATTGCAAAGCTTGCGGATGAAGTAATGGCACGCTGGCGGGAAGAAAATCCCGATCTCCTCGAGAGCCACAAGAAGTGGGCCGGGGTCGAATAAACCAGGGATTGCTGTGTCGGCGGCCCTATTCGAATGCGAAGCATCCGGATAATAGAGAATCAGTTTGAACAGCACGTTGTTATAAATGATGCTGTTTCATAAACGGGAGGAAATGAAGTCCCTGTGCGGGATAGCCCCTGTGCGGGATCTATTCCATTCGGGGGCTTCTTGATTTATCACTATGCTGAAATATAGGCAAGTTAACTTTCAAACTTAAGGTGCAAACCAATAAATGCCTGTGGTGCACCTGCCTAATGGTTTTTACCTGTAGAATGTCATAGTAGGTAACGTGACATAATAAGTCAGTAGAGCATAAAATTCTGGTACAAAAAACCAGGATCTTAATGGATAAAACCTTAATGGATAAAACCATAAATGGTGGCAGCCGGTTCTATACTTGGCCCCCATGGGGCTCGCCCTGCTCTTCGTGTACGGCTCACTCGTGAGGGTATTCGATTTCTCCATATTCTATTTGCCCTTGTGTTTGCCACGCTCCTGTTCGAGCAGCCGAAGGGCTGGCGGTTCTACCGTTTTTCACTGTTTCTCCCCTACATACTTGCCGTGCCGGTTGTCGGTGTTATCTTCAGCTACCTGCTTACCCTGAACGGCGCACTGAACGAGATTCTTCGTGCTAGGAAACTGGATGTTCTCGCACTCGACTGGCTTGGAAACCCGGGTCTATCGCTGAAAACTGTACTGGAAATCATCATATGGAAGGAGATGGGATTCGGAATCGTTCTTTTCTTCGCACGTCTCATGAGCGTTTCGGAAGAGATATACGACCACCACAGTACGCCGGATGAGGTGCGCATTGAAGTTTTACGGCAGGCGCAGGGCCTTTCAAGCGGCTTCGTGGTTGCAAACGGGAGCCCCATAACGCCGGGAACACCAGAAGAAAATGTGGATGCGATGATCAGGACAGTGAAGGGAGAACTTTTTAAATGACACATGCTGATACTATGACCTCAAAGGAGAGAATGCAGATTGCAATGGAGCACGAGGAGCCTGACAGGGTGTCCTATATGTCGACCTTTGTTCCTGAAGTTGAGCTTTTTTTACAGGAGAAGTATAAAAAGGAGCTTGCTGAGATAGGGAGCAAAACCGAGCTCAAGTACCAGGGTATGAACGAGCTTGATATACTGTTCGGCCACGATATGCTCCTGTTGACGTATGGCATATCGACGGGCTACTACAGAGACACCGATTCCGACACCTATATAGATGAGTGGGGGATAAAGTGGAAGAAAATTCCCTACGAGACCGCTAAAGGCGCCGGGTACTACACAGAGATAATCGAGTTTCCGCTTGCAGACGAGGCCCGGCTCTGGCTTGCCGATGTTGTGGGCGGTGAGCACCCAGTACACCCTCCCATTCAAAGGGCCGGGGGACGTGGAGGCTGAGGTCAGGGAGCGTATACGAACCTGCGAACCGGGTGGCGGGTTTCTCATCGCGCCAACCCACAACATTCAGCTTGATGTGCCGCTTGAAAACGTCGATGCCTTTTACCGGGCGGTTAAGAAGTACGGCAGGTATCCTGTCAAGGTTTAAGGACCCGCATGTGTAGCACCAATCATTGCAATCGTAACGGTGGAAATGGTGCTGTATTTTTTAGGTTTGACCTTGAGGTTTTCAGCAACTCTGTGGAAGATAATGGCAGATGAATGGGGTTGAGTTCTTACTCAATTAAACAATTATCAAAATGAATATCGCATACTTTTATTCGAGGTTTTTCAAAAAGTCTTCTATATCATGTAGATAGCTTTCCTGTAATTCTGCAACAACCCTGACCAGATTTTTTAATTTTATGGTATCCAATTCATATTCGTAGGCGTGTCTGAAATAATGTCGAAAACCTCTCAGTTCATCCAGCAGCTTGAAGCTTTTTTCACTCAAAAGGTGTGGCCTAACCCCGGGTATTTCGATTTTCATCCTCTTCAGTAATTCTCGGTGGTAGGCCTTTTTGCTATCAATGTTATTTTCAAAATAATTTGCGGTTATTTTAAAGAGGTTTTCAAATGCGCAGTAGAGTGCATGTAGTTTGTATCCCAGGGCTTCTCTTTTTATAGCACTTTTACCTATACCTTTTGATCTTTGTTCAACGTCCTCGAAAAGCTTTTTAATTATCTGCACCTGGTCGTTTATTTCTGCTTTAAAAACGGCATATCTCTCTTTTCCCATAAAATGCCTTCTTTTATGACTTTATCTTTAAAATGGATATTATTCAGGTCTGAAAGGTCGATTTCCAAGTCAAGCCCATCCTCCAGAAATATTTTTAACTTAAAATACATCGTTGGGTCAATTCTTTCAATTGCAATATCGAAGTCTGAAGGTTCACTCCATTTGTTTTTCTGGCTGATTGAACCGAATATATATGCCCTTTTAAATCCAAATCTTTGGGAGGCATGCTCGAGCACTGTAAACACTCTGACCAGTATTTCTTTTCGTATGCGCTCTGCTTTTCTCTTTTTTTCTGCTATTACTTTGTCAAGAATGTACGGTTTCATTCTATTAAAACCACTGATTAATATCGTATTTAATAAATACAGGTGCGTGCACAGTCGGCATTAATCCTCAGTGAAGCGCTCAAGTAATAATTATTTAAAGAATAGCGCTCCTTTCATTATACTACAAAGAAAAATTAATAAGGAAAAAAATACGAAATAGATAACATGAAGAAAAAAAACGGTTGTGAAATATCATTCATACACCAGGCATGCATAGCGCCTAAACAAGGGTCATTTCAATCCCCAGGTCCGAGTACTTCTCGACAATTTCTGCAGGCAGGCTTTTATCGGTGATAATTTCGTCGAACACGTTCGCAGATGCGACCTTTACAAAGGAGGTTTTTCCGAATTTTGAGGCATAGATGAGTCCGATTCTCTTTTTCGCGCACTTTTCGAGAATCATCCTCGTTATGTCCGCCTCGTAGGCGCTGTCTGCAGTGATTCCCGTTTCGAGGTCGATTGCGGTAACACTCACGAACGCAAAATCGACATGCACGGAATCGAAAAGAGAACGGGCATGCGGACCTAATAGAAAGTTTTTATGCACGTTTAATATCCCGCCGCAGGAGATGATCTCAAAATCGTTGTCATGCCTTTCGGATGTTTCGGCAAGCTGCATGACGATTCGTGGTGATGCGGTAACGATTTTCAAATGTTTCAGTTCCGTTAAATGCTGCACGAGCGCAAGACAGGTGCTCCCTGATTCAATGATGACGAAATCCCCGTCAGTGATCCGTTTGGACGCCTCCCTGCCTATTCTCATTTGCTTTTCTGTGATATGTGCGGACAGTTCTGAAGATTTCGGGGCAATCACTATATTGGAAAGCGCCATTGCGCCGCCGTGCACGCGTTGCAGGAGGTTATCCTGAGCGAGCCTGTCAAGATCACGCCGTATTGTTATTGAAGATACGGGGAAGTACTCGGAAAGTTCTTCAACGGAGATGGATCTTCTCTGATTGACAATATCGAGTATCTTCTGTCGCCTGTCCGATGCCAGAATGTTGTTTGAATCTTTTTTTTCCATTGCACTTCATCCAATCTATTCTTAGTTAACTGCAGTAATACTTTACAATTTATTGCAAAATAAATCAAATAATTTTTTCAAATCCAATCATAAATTATCATAATAAACAGGCGATCATTTTAAATTTGATGATGCATTACCCTTTGGTCGTTTTGAAGTACATTACATGAGTAATAATGATAGAATATTCCGAAAAATTCCGTAATTTTCTTGACATGAATGATAAAAAATGAGATTATATGCTCATAATTGATAATTTATAGAGGCTTTACAATGGATCCGATTCTGGAGAGGGTGTATTCAATCAAAAAGGCAGAGATTGGTGCATATGCAAAACATCTCATGTTAGGCGGTGGAACAAGAGGAGGCCCGGTTCTCAAACGAGGCAAGGGCTGCTGGGTAGAGGATATGGACGGTAAGAAGTATATCGACTGTACGTCACAGAGCTGGGCACTCTATTTGGGGTACGCAAACGATGAGATCAATGCTATTGTGCACGACCATTCTCAAAACCTGACACACGTGCATCAGGGGTTTGACACGCTCCCGAGATTCGCCCTCGCAAAAAAACTTTCCGAACTGACACCCAATGCTCTGAACCGCGTTTCCTTTACAGTGGGAGGCGGGCCTGCTGTCGAGGCGGCAATGAAGATAGCGATCAAGAACAGGGAGGGTGCACAGGAGTTTATCTGCCTGTACGACTCATATCACGGGGTAACGCTCGGGACAATGGGGGCAAGCTGGGTATCGACAATGGCCTCGGGCAAATTCATCGGCGGCGCGCGTTTCAACCGCATTACAAAGCAGTTCATTCGAGTGCCGAACCCCTACTGTTACCGTTGCCCGCTGGAACTGGAAAGGCAGAGCTGTGATATGCTGTGCCTGAAGGTGCTGAGAAAAACGGTTGAAAAGGGTGTCAATGGCCCAACCGCTGCCATCATACTCGAACCTCTCCAGGCATCGGGTGGCCAGATCATTTTTCCTGTGGAGTACCTGCAGGGTGTCAGAAAGCTCTGCGATGAGCTTGGTATCGTTCTGATCTATGATGAGATACAGACCTACGCGCGGATCGGCTCCTTCTTTGCTGATAGGTACTACGGTGTTGCACCTGATATCATCGCCCTCGGCAAGGGACTTGGCGCAGGTTTTCCTATCGGTGCGATCATTATCAGTGATACACTGAAAGGCTTCGACCCCGATTCGGAGGAGCTTCACACCTTTGCCAATAATTCCGTGTCACAGGTAGCGGCACTGAAGCTCATAGACATCCTTGAAAAAGGGGTGCTTGAAAACTGCAGAAAGATGGGCGATTATTTCGGACGCAAGTTGAAGGAGATGCAGAAGGAGTTTCCGCAGATGGGTGATGTGAGGCAGGCCGGCCTTCATATAGGGATTGAATTCGTAACCGACCCCGTAACCAAAAAGCCTGCGACCGACCTTCTTGCTGCGATACGAAAGGCTGGCTTTGAAAACGGAATAATATTCGGTGTGGGCGGGATGGCCAAGAACGTCCTGAAGATAAAGCCGCCGCTCATTATCTCGAAGGACGAGGCGGATGCGGTGCTGGACAGGTTCAGAAAATCACTTATCGCTGCTCTGAAAACCACATGCTGATTTTATTTTAATTATTTACGGAGTATATGCACCGGGGTGGTTTGATGACGTATTTACCGGAGACGACGCTACCAGGTTTTTTTATTCAGGCTTCTGTGGCTCTGTGAGTATAAAACGGAGAATATTCATTTGAGACCATTGAACCAGTTTCTTCGAGTGCTTTCAGACAGTGAGCTCGATATGCTCCATGAGAACGCACTCGCGTTGCTCGAAGACCCGGGTATGAAGATCGAAAACGAGACCGCGCTGAAGGCCCTTGAGGCAAGGGGCGCGGCTGTTGATTATGGGGCTGAAACTGTCCGTTTTCCGAAAAATCTCATAGAAGAGACGATCAAAATTGCACAAAAAGAGGAGATCAGGCGGTTTTCACAGGGACACACAACCAGTGATGCAACCGATGCACTGACCATGAGCTGGCACACCCCCTTTCATGAACGAACTCCGGATGTGCAGGTTAGTATGGGGGGTGGGTGTCCCTACTACTACGATCATGAAAAGAGGGAATCAAGGATTGCAACGGCCGATGATTTTCTTCGCATGGTGCTTCTTGCTGAGGGCATCCCAGAAATTGTAACGGTCGGCAATGCTGTTCACTATGTAAAGGAATCGGACGGCACCGATGTTCCACCGAAGATGGTTGCAATCAAAGGCGCTGCGGTTGTGGCGAAGCATTCGAGCAAACCGGGGTGTACGGCAATTATCGACCGCCGCCAGCTCGAGTATCTGATGGAGATCGGAATCATTGTAAAGGGCTCTGTTGAGGAGTACATGAGGCGTCCTGTTTTCGTTAATATTCATGATACGGAAAGCCCCCTACGTATTACGCGGCCGGAAGCTGCCATTATTATGGAAATGGCTCGACAGAGGCTTAGTATTTTCATACTTCCCATGCCGATGGCGGGAATATCGGGTCCTGTATATCCCATTGCAAATGCTATCATCGGGGCTGCCGAGATACTTGCAGTCTGGACCATGGCGAAGGCTATCCGCGAGGACACACCGGTTGAGGCTGCAATTATAACAGGGGCTCTTAATCCCAAAACAGCCGCAGCCTGCTTTTCAGGGCCAGAGGCAATGCTCCAGGACCTTGCGGTTGCCCAGCTTTTCAGGGAGAGGTACCGGATGCGATGCAGTACCGGGCCGGGTATTATTGATGCGCCGGTTCCGGGCGCGCTATCCATCTATGAGCGGATGCTCAAATCCTGGTGTGCCTCGCTTTCGGGGGAACCACTCTTCAACGCGGGCATTCTGGGAGCTGGTGTTGTGTTTTCTCCGGAGCAGATGATGATCGATATCGATATCGCGCATGCACAGCATGCATTCTGCAGAGGTATTGGAGGTGCGAATTTCAGGGAATCCGTTGACCTGATACGTCAAAAGGGAATCGGTGGGCTTTTCATCGACACGGAGCATACTGCGAAGAATTTCAGGGAGTATCTATGGATTCCACGGATTTTTAAACGGCTGAAAAGCATCGATGTGTCCAATGCCCTGGCGCATGATCCTGTTAAGACTGCGCATGAGAGGTGGAGAAACATACTCGAGAGTACTGAATTGTACACAATTGATGATGAACGGTTTAGAGCAATAGATGAGGTGGTGAAAAAGGCGTCGAAAGCCCTGTCAGGTATTGAGGGAGCTATGGATTAAGAGCTGTACCGGACGCACGTGTGGTTGTATGCGCTGAAATATTTATCATAAATTAGCATTTTTTTTAAAATAATCATTGACAGATTGATATAATATGATATAAAATGAACTTTTATGCAAGAAATAGTTTATCAATTAATTTCAAAGAGTTAAGAAGTGATTATAGTTGATTATATTATTAAAAGCCAGAATTCGTTTTAAAGGGGGTGATCTTAAGTAGTATTGAATTTTTTCCAGCCTAAAACTTATTAATTCAGGAGGATGTAAAATGAGACAGATTAAACTACTAAGTCTTTTTGTTGTGATTTTCTTTTTGACAGCAACTTTTTTCCTTTTTGCAGGAGGGCCAAAGGAAAAAGAAAAGATTTACAAAATTGGTTATGCAAGTCATTACTTAGGTGATTCTTTCATGGTTTCTGTCCAGGAAGGATTTAAAGAAGCAGCTAAGAAATATCCAAATGTAAAAATGGTATATGGTGATTGTGAGGATAATTCGGAAACGGGTTTAAAGGTGATTGATAACTTTATTTCACAGAAGGTTGATGTAATTATCATTTTAGCCTGGTTAGGGGTTGAAGACAAGATTGCTGAAAAAGCTAGGAATGCCAATATCCCTTTGATTTGCATTGATGTTGATTATGGAGAAGGCACTTACTTTTTTGGGTTGAACAATATGGGTACAGGCAGGGCAACTGGTGAAATGCTTACAGAATGGGCAAAAGAGAATTGGCCTGGTAAAAAATACGATTTAGTATTTGGCGTAGAATTAATATCGGGTGAAATTGTTTACGAGAGAAGAGAAGGAGCCCTTGAAAAGTTGAAAGAGGGCTTAGGAGAAAAAAATATACTGAGTATAACCGATTTAGATACTGATACTGATCAGGAACTCGCTTTAAAGATGTTCAGTGAATATTTAACAGCTCATCCAGATTCTCACAATATACTTGTTTCAACATTGAACGATGAAGCAGCAATAGGGTATTGGAAAGCCTCGCAGCAACAAAACAGACTTAAAGATGTTGCTATTTGTGGGATTGGATGTGATGAAGCAGGTATCAAAACAATGCTTGCCCCAGACACTAATTATATTGGTGCTGTTGCTACTTTCCCTGAAAAGGATGGAGAATTTTGTTTAAAGATAGCATTAGATCTCCTTAATGGCAAAAAGTTGGAGAGGTACACATTTGGACCTTACGCAAAAGTTACTCCAAAGAATCTCAAAGATTATTATCCACAATATGTGAAATAGATATTTTTTAATAAAGTCTGGAGTTATTAATTTTTTCCTCCAGACTTTATTGATATAATAATGCACAGAAATATCAACTGAGAAAAGCCAGGTTATAAAAATGAGAAACAACATGTCAAAGCAATTGAAGATTAGTAACTTATCTTTACCAATTTTGCTTATTCTGCTATCGATCATATTTTCCATTTTATCTCCGTATTTTTTTTCAGTAAAAAATTTAATGAATATAGGAATGTATTCGAGTATTAATGGAGTTATAGCAATTGGAATGACATTCGTAATTTTAACCGCCAATATTGATATATCTGTTGGTTCAATTTTAGCATTGAGCGGGATGGTTGGCCCATACTTATTATCAATAGGAATGGGTTCAGGGATAGCAATTTTGGCTACATTAATTACTGGTATTTTTTTAGGAGCAATAAATGGTTATGTTGTTACCAGATTAAGGGTAAATTCATTGATCGCCACTTTAGGAACAATGGCTATCTTTAGGGGAGTATCTTTAATTATTTCAAAAGCTAAAGTTATTTATACCCCACCTGGTACTTTTTTTGATTTTATAGGTGCAGGACGTGTTTTCGGAATAATACCTACAGCTTTCATCATTATGATTATTTCATATTTATTTGGATATTTTATTCTAAAAAATACCATCTTCGGATGGAATATTTATTCTGTGGGAGGAAACCCTTCTGCCTGTGAATTATTAGGGATAGATGTTAATAAAGTTATATTTTTAGCATTTATATTGAGTGGATTTTCTTCAGCTTTGGGTTCAGCAGTTTTTATGTCAATGCTTGGTTCCTGGGTTCCAAAGGTGGGGTTAACAACTGCTCTGGATGTAATAACTGCTACTATTCTTGGTGGAATAAGTGTATTTGGAGGGAGAGGGAAAATTGTAGGAGTAATTTTTGGAGTTTTAATCATAGCGACCATTGGAAATGGATTAACTATTTTAAATGTAGTATCCTACTGGCAGAATGTAGCAAAAGGTTCGCTATTGATTTTGGCGATATATTTAAATCAAATTGAGTTTAAACAAAAATGAAAAGTTATTAAAAATACTGGTTGTTTAACCCATCTGTTTCTTTTTTTATTGTAATTTCGATTTTTACTGAGATAGGTGTTCCGTCTTTCCCATGAAAGGGCGATAAGGAGTACGAAAATTTGTAATATTTAAGTTATCCAAAACGAAATTCTGTTTTCATAGAATTGAAAAAATGCTCCGACTTGGAGGGAAATCGGACGATTTTAAACATAAAGGTAAAACTTAATGGTGTTTTGTATGCTTACCTTTTTCATCGAATGATATATTTTTTATATTTGCTTTTTCCCTCCATACTATTATCAAACATCAGCCAACTTGAGTAATTAACAAAAAGTTTAATGCTTAAATTGTTTTCAATTAGGATGTGGG
>CAZGJW010000009.1:0-45315 GCA_964525675.1 uncultured Spirochaetota bacterium | reverse complement strand
GGTTCTTCATATGTGTAGGTATACCCCCTTGATCGAAGGGTCCTGTACAAGAGTTGAGTAGTCCGCCAGTTTCCCCTCCGGTCCTCGGGCTGGACATTATACCCGAGGCTCCTGTACACGCCTAATACAAACCCCGAGCAATCATTTCGATAGTTCCCGTTTGCTTTGGTTAGATCACGGCACCCGATTAAACCCCCTGCATAGGCCACGATCTCTTCTCTACGCTCCCGCTCTACCGAAACGGATTCCCCGATTCTCACCGGCGGAGCAGCGCATGAGCTCAGCAGCACGAGTAAACCGAGACCCGGCAGCAACACACGGATAAGAATCATTTTCCAAAGGGTTTTGATTTTATGCTGTGGTTTTATCATGTTGATTCTCACCTGCTTCGGTATAGGTGCCGACTGGCAAGGTGCCGACTGGCAAGGTGCCGGGTTGTCCGGCCGGTTGCCGGTAGAAACTGTAATCGCTGTACGTACAGTATACTTCAAACGTCGGGTGTTTTGGAATATGGTTTTATCCATTAGAATTCTGGCATTTTGTACCAGAATTTCGAATACAAATGACTATATTATACTACATTGCCGTAATATTACATACTTTAGGTAAAAACCATTAGGTAAGTGATAATTTTCAACTTCTAAGATTGACAAGTTTACTTACCTATTTTTTAACGGGCAGGATAATAATTCATCAGACGCCCCGCCTGAAGAGGCCCGGATCAGTCGATGACACTCACATCATACCCGATTCCGCGCAGGGCGTCCGCTGCTTTTTGCGCATCGGAATTGCCGGTAAAGCCGAGTCTCAGCACCCCACCCTCTCCCTCACGTATGTTTACAATCTCGATGTCCTTTATATTCACATCGTGAAAATACACAGTGGAGGTTATTTTGGCAAGCTCACCGGGACGGTCTTTCACCGATATCCGCACATCCACGAGCGGTTTGAGAAAACCCTTACTGTATCTTGGAATAATCTGCCGCTCTTCACGAGCTCTGTTAAACAGCTTTTCGAGATGACTGTCATCATCAATATGCTGCAGCGTCCCTTTCAGGATATCGCAGTAGGCCGAAAGTGCCTGTCGGATCTCGTCCCTGTTCGTTGTGATGATATCACGCCATATCCGGTAGCGCGAAGATGCGATCCTCGTCATATCTCTGAATCCGCCGGCAGCAAGGTTTCTGAACAGATCGCTTTTTTGATCGGCCAGGTGATTGGCAAGAGAGACGGCGAGAATCTGAGGAAGGTGGCTTACACTGGCTGCGACTTTGTCATGCAGTTCGGGTGAGATCACCATCACCTTCGCACCGAGGCCTGAAACCATCGACGAGAGGTTTTCTACCGCCTCTTTCGGCGTATTCTCAGACGGAGTCAGAACATATACCGCATCATAGAAGAGGAAGGGGTTACTGTTTTCCACCCCCCGCTTTTCACTTCCGGTCATGGGGTGGCCGCCGATGAACCAGACATCATCTTTCAGATGCCGCCCGGCAACACCCGCTATTACGGATTTGGTGCTTCCCACATCGCTCACTATCGAGCCGGCTTTAGCATATTGAAAAACTTCGGCAAGCCGCTTGCTTATATCCCCGAGAGGGGTGCAGATAAAAACGTAATCACTCCCGTAAAGCGCACTCTTCATTTCTGAATAGTCAAAACCCCTGTCGATAACCTTCATTTCAGATGCCTTTGCAAGAGTCGTCGGACGGCTCACTCCAGTTATGTAATAGCCCGCATTTTTCAATGCAGAGCAGAGAGACCCCCCAATCAGGCCGACACCGATAACGGTTACCGCACTCTTCCCTTCAATCATTCATACACTCCCTAAGTCACTTCTCGCGAAGTTACTTCATGATATTCGGTCGACTGGGATGTAGACCACTTCAAAGTGTTCTCCCGACCGCCCGTGCTATTATGCGAAGCTCTTTCATCAATTCTTCGAGCTGATAGGGAAAGATGCTCTGCGCTCCATCGGATTTCGCATGATCCGGATCATGGTGCACTTCAACGATAATCCCGTCTGCACCTGCGGCGACACTCGCCCTCGCCATTGGTATAACCTTGTTTCTGATACCCGTCCCATGCGAAGGATCGGTAAAGACAGGCAGGTGGCTCAGCTTTTTTACAATGGGCACTGCGCTGATATCCAGTGTATTTCGTGTATAATTCTCGAAGGTTCGTATACCGCGCTCACAGAGAATAACCTGATCATTACCTCCGGTCAAAATATACTCACTTGCCATCAGCCATTCTTCGATTGTAGCTGACATTCCCCGTTTCAACATAACCGGTTTCTGAACCTTGCCCAGCTCCCTGAGAAGCATGAAGTTCTGCATATTCCTCGCGCCGACCTGCAGTACATCCGCATACCGCAGCACCAGCGGCACATGCCCCACATCGACTACCTCTGTAATTGCGAGCAGGCCGAATTTATCGGCAGCCTTCCGCAGATACTTCAATCCCGCTTCCCCGAGGCCCTGGAATGAATAGGGGGAAGTACGCGGTTTGAACGCCCCTCCTCTGAGGAGTTTTGCTCCGAGTTTCTTGACCGTTTCGGCGATAATCATAATCTGCTCCTCGGATTCGACCGCGCACGGGCCTGCTGCGACCGTTACTTCATCCCCTCCGATAGACACATCCCCCAGCCGAATAACGGTATTTTCCCTCTTGAAAGAACGCGACGCAAGCTTGTAGGGCTCTGAAATACGGATAACCTCATGAACGCCCTCTAAAACCTCTAACTGTCGTATATCTATGCCTGTCTTGTCACCGACTGCTCCAAGAATGGTATGCGTGACACCGTCCGATCTGTGTATCTCAAAGCCCATTTCCTTCAGGTGTTTAATGACATCCTGAACCATCTCTTCCGATGCCTTCGGTTCCATCACAACGACCATAGACGACTCCTGAAAAAAGATTTACAGCGGTCTAAACAACACATCGACACCGCGCCCAACCGGGTACACCAAAAAAAAACTGCAGATACCTGCAGCCCGGCATACAAGTCGTATCTGCAGGTTATCGTAAAAAGTGATAATAATAATAGCCGAATGTAAAAAACATCGAATTACTCATCGCCACCATGTTGTCAGCCCTGCAATGTTATTTTCTCTTCTCAAGTAATATAAAATAAGTTATCTGTGATACTCGGCCGCGAAGTGGAATATCCCACCAAGGACATACGCCACTTTTGAGTATTGCATAAGATCATGTTAAAGTCAAGCTGATTCGGTGCCGGTGTACCGGTAGGAGATTTCTTTGAGCGCAGAGTTTAGAAATGAAAAAAGTCCCGCAGTACCGGGTATCAATGAACAGGTAGCGCATGAGGCGAGGGTCATTAAAAACATGAAAACGACTGCATCCAGCGTGTATTGAAAATTGTCAAATGAAATAAAAAGGGATTTTCTCATTACCTTCCATATAGTCTCCTCACCGCCCAGTATCATAAGCGGGTAGACCCAGAACAGGATAAAGATGAAAAAAATAAGCATCCAGAAGTTGACGGCGGCAATAAAAACGGATATATCGCTTGTGATTATAAATATATAGAAGTATATATTTGTAACGATTGCTCCTATTACGATAGTGAAAAAAACTGATATAAACAGGGAGCGGAAGAAGTATATCCGGAGAGATGTAAAAAGATACCTGAAACCCCGTATCTCATGAAACACGATGCGCTGGGTATAATCGCATACACCGCCGAGGGAGCCGTAAAAAAGAGTAAACCCGACGACAAAGAGAATGGCAAACAGGGCAATGTGATCTTCGCGGTAGTGCTTTCGTGCATTTACGAAGAGGATTTCGACAACGTTTTTCCCGGAGTCTTCAAAAAAAATATCCATAAGATGCCTTCCGCTTTTATCCGCTAGAGATATAGATCTCATATATGCGGGAACGTCACGATATCCGATAGCTTTTTCTCTGAGCAGCGCCTGTGAACGCTGTTCGTCAGGACTCTGAAAGATGTACCTTCTCACCGAGTTGAATTGCGCTCTGTCAAAGGCATACACACCGTGCGTTCCTCCCGCCTCTGAAATCAGGACGACAGCAAGCTTCTCGTAATCCTGCGATACATCACGGACGGTTATACTGAACGAGTTGATATACCTCAATGCCACGGGTAAAAGAACTGACAGGGAGTAAACCATGACACCGAGAGGGATGAGCAGGATAAGGTTTATTATGATGAATTTTTTCAGATTGCTATGTGAGAGGTAGAGAAATTTTAAAAACGTACCCCTGTCCATTATTCGATTCCTGTATATATTATGCACCCTTCAGGCACACGCGCGAAGCGCGCCAGTGCCCATGGTAGAAACTTTAAATATCGATTCCTCTATATATGCAATGGTAGGCAATTATACTATAATATAGTTAGTTGAGTATAAAAATTCCGATACAAATAAACAGATTTTAATAAATAAAACCATAAAGGTATCAGGAAAGGTGGTAAATTCTTACAATACGGTACGTGAACTTACCAATCAGAAAAAAAGAACCGGGAAAAGGACGCGGATATGTCCGATACTGCACACATTAAAGTCGAAGTTGAGGAAATGGGTACAGTGACCATTACCAGAGGCACAACCCTATTAGAGCTCAGGAATATCGCTGGAATCACAGAACAAGAACTCGTACCCGTGGTCGGGGCGCTGTACAACGGCAGGGTTATGGGATTAGAGTACTGCATTGCGCGAAAGTGCCGCGTACGGTTCATCACGACAGGGACCGATGAAGGGGCTGACATTTACCGGAGGAGCCTCTCCATACTTCTACATGCGGCATTTCTGGATGTGATGGGAGAAACCGCAACAATGAAAATCGAGCACTCCCTGAGCAGAGGGTTTTATTACACCTACAAGAACAGCAAAGAGCTCACAGATGACGCGGTGCAGCGAATCGAACGTCGGATGCAGGAAATGACGGAGAAATGTATACCTTTTACAAAGAAAGAACATGAGGTGGAGCAAGCCCTCAACATATTCGAGAATATACATGCCTATGAGCGGTTGTTTCTTTTAAAATATATGTCCAGGGCGAAAATAACGCTCTACACACTCGGTCGGTGTGTCAATCTCGCGCAGGGGCCTCTCGTGCCTCATACAGGATATCTGAAGCTCTTCAGGCTTATCAGTTATTCTCCGGGGCTTATTCTTGTTTTTCCAACTGTAGACAGACCCGGCGAGCTTCCCCCTTTCCTTGAGCAGAAAAAGCTGTTTCAGATCTATTCTGAGCAGAGGGAGTGGAGCAGGCTTCTCGACGTTGATTCCGCCGGCAAGCTCAACCGCACAATAATCAAGGGAAAAATCGACAACCTCATCTGGCTCTCGGAGGGGCTGCATGAAAAAAAGATTGCCAATATTGCAGATTCAATAACGAAAAAGGCTTCCAGCAGCAGAGTGATATTTCTTGCAGGTCCTTCCTCTTCGGGGAAGACGACGTTTGCAAAACGGCTCATGATACAGCTCCTGGCAAACGGCATTGACGCCGAGATAATATCCCTCGACAACTACTACCTTCCGAGAAACCGAATGCCCAAAAACAAAAAGGGCGAAACCGATTTTGACAGCATCCATGCGCTTGACCTGGATCTGATCAATAAACACATTCAGTCACTGCTTGACGGCAGGTCAATTGAAATTCCGAAATACGATTTTAAAACAGGTATGCGGGAAGACGAAACGACACCACTGCGATTGAACAAAAACCAGGTCGTCATTATAGAAGGCATACACTGCATGAACCGGGCTCTTACCGGTATGATCTGCGAGAGTGACTCTTACAAGATATATATAAGCGCCCTCACACAACTCAATCTCGATGTGATCAACAGGATTCCAACCTCGACGGTGCGGCTTATCCGCAGAATAGTACGTGATAGCATATTCAGAGCATACTCTGCAAGCAAGACTATCTCAAAGTGGCACCTGGTGCGGCAGGGGGAGGAGCAGAATATCTTCCCCCATCAGGAAGAGGCGGATGTAATGTTCAACTCGTCGCTCGTATACGAGATGTCGGTGCTGAAGGGCTATATTGAGCCCCTGCTTCTGGATATCGAGGAGTCGGATCCCTCCTATACAAAGGCGAGACTGCTGCTCCATTTCACCGCAAACTTTCTCCCGATCCTTCCCGAACATGTCCCCCTTACCTCCATTCTCCGTGAGTTTATCGGGGGCAGCGGATTCAAATATTAGAGAGTCCGAAAGGGAGGTGAGCTATTTCCGCATTCCAAATTATCCGGCAATCTGTATCGATTCAACACGCTCCTCGGTCAATTTGAAATGCGCATACTCGAGCTTATCGATTATGTCAATACCGTACGGGCATCGGGGGGTGCATTTGCCGCATTTCGTGCATCTGTCTGCCTTAATTTCGATCGCTTCGTAGGCAGTACGCGCTTTATTCATATTCTCGAACCAGAAACGAAACCTGTCCCGTAACGCAAAATCGGGCGGCGTGCGTACAATTCTGTCCCGAAGCTGCCTGTCATACCATCCCTCATACTTGAATATCAGGGGAATATCTATCCCTTCAGGGCAGGGAAGGCACTTATTACAGAGCCTGCACAGGTAATTGCCGAGCAGCGGGTTATCTTTGAAGATCCGCGCTTTTTCATCCTCTGTCATAGGTGTAAAACTTCTTACCACACGCAGGTCAGTTTTGAGCATATCCATGGTATTGAATCCAACCGGCAGGGTGTCTACAGGAAGCGAGAGTGCATACCGCAGGGCATCCTCCGGGTATTCCCAGAGTAGACCGTCGGCAAACACCTTCATGCCGACAATGCCGATTCCCTTTCCCTTAGCGAGGGGAATGAGCTTTGTCTCAACATCGGGGAAATTGAATCGGTCGTAAAAATTTACTCCAGTCATAACAGCATCAAAGTCAAATCGCTGCAATGCTTTTATGAGGATGTCCGGAACTCCGTGACCTGATATACCTATAAAGCGAATCTTGCCCTCTTCCCTCGCGTCTATAAAGGCCTCCATAGCCCCGTCAGGGCCGAGAATGCATTCGAGCTCTTCATCGCTCTGCACATGGTGAAAAATCATAAGGTCTATCCTGTCGGTGTTGAGACGCCCGAGGCTCTCGTCGATACCGCGCGCTGCACCCTGCCTGTCTCTGAGATGGGATTTTGTTGCAAGAAAGCACTCGTCCCGCCGCGTCTTCAAAACAAGCCCGACCTTTCTCTCCGATTCGCCTCCACCATACTGGGCGGCAGTCTCAATATAGGTTCCCCCTTCGTCGAGGAACGTATTGATTAAAGCGCCTGCATCCGTATCCGATACTTCAAGCAGGTGAAAGCCCCCGAGACCGAGCACTGATACCCTCTCACCGGTGTTCCCGAGTATTCTCTTTTCCATCAAAGAAACTCCTTTTTTCCTAAAACCTGGTTTATGCCGTTGTCGGGCTACGTGTTCTCCGCAACATGTATGTGAGGCTAGCATTATCCGGACGCTTCTGGTCCTGATAATTTTAGTATATACAAATTAATGAACCGCGTAAACAGAGGAAACCGCCTGCCGATTACCTGTGGCCTTCAGGCTACCTGTGACCTTCAGGTTACTGACGGTTCATTTTCCTCCATAAATAGGGATTTTGAAACGGCAGTTCGGGGTGCTGCCTGGCTGCCTGAATTATCTGCCTGGCTACTTCAGGGAATCCATTGTCACCGAATACGGAAACCGTTTCATACCCGAGTCCTGCCTCGACAATCTTCAGCGATAGCGGGTAGCCGTCAACAAAAATATGCACGAGAAGCCTTCCGTATTTATCACGGCCGTCAGCGCGGTACGTTACCCTGCGGGCCTTTCTGAGCTCTGTCCGGGTAAATTGTTTCGCTTCCTGCCCGTACGGCTGGTCTCTGTAGAAACCCACATCAGGATTCGCAATCTCGGGTGTGTCTACGCCCAGGAAGCGCATATGCGTACCCCTGTATATAACCGTATCGCCGTCCTCTACCTGAAGAAAGAGCCGGTATATCCTCTTTTCAGTTTGATCTGTATCGTCTGCGACGCAGGCCGGAAGAACAAAGATGAAAAGGGCCAGTATCAGAAGGCTTCGTCTCATACCTTTTACAAATCGTCCGAAGATTATATATAGTAGAAGCGCTAAAGGAAAGGCGGATCAAAACTTTCCGCCTTATGCTGGTATAATACAACAGCACAGATAAGCTGTAAACGAATATCTTAATTGAATATCAGTGCTGTATGAATGGGGGTGCAAAGTGTTCAATATTTATGTCGTTGAAAAGAGCTACATGGACTACTCTCATGAAAAACGAATCGTCGAAAGCGGCGGAGGCAGGCTCTGCTTTGCGCAATGCACAACGGAAAATGATATAATCGAACAGTGTCCGGATGCTCACGCCCTTCTTCTCAGGCAGACCCCTGTCGGGGAGAAGACGTTCAAAGCCCTGAAAAACCTCAGGGTTGTATCTCGCTACGGTGTCGGTTACGACAACGTTGATGTTGCAGCCGCAACACGCACCGGAGTTCTCGTTACAATCGTTCCCGATTACTGCATTCAGGAAGTCGCGGACCATGCGGCCGCCCTGCTTCTTTCTGCAATCAGAAAAATAGTACTGAAAGACCGGTTCATACGGCAGGGGGAGTGGGATATGGGCTCCAGGTACCCGATCTTCAGAACGCGTGGAAAAATTCTCGGACTCGTCGGATACGGTAAAACCGCACGTGAAGTTCGCAGGAGGCTTTCCGGATTCCCGTTCAGATTCGCTGCCTGCGACCCCTATGTCGACAAAACCATCTTTAAAAACGACGATACCATGAAGCTCAGTTTCCAACAACTCACGATAGTGTCCGACTATATATCAATACACATACCACTCAACACAGAAACCCATCACCTGTTCAATCTCGATACCTTCAGGAAGATGAGAAGAAACGCAATTCTTGTCAACACCTCCCGCGGGCCGATCATCGATGCGCGGGCCCTGTACACCGCCTTGAAAGAGAACTTTATCGGCGGGGCTGCTCTCGACGTATACGAGGAAGAGCCTTTCGATACCTCGAGTCCGCTTGCCGGGCTCGATTCAGTCGTCCTTTCAGATCACGCAGCCTGGTACTCGGTTGAATCACAGGCCGAACTGCAGCGCCGGACAGCTCTCGAGGCGATGAGGACGCTCAACGGCGAAATGCCCGGCCATCCTGTGAATCCGGAAGTGATGTCAAAGCGTATCATCGAGATCGACCGTGAAAAAAGTGGATTTCAGAAAGAAAAAGAGGAAATCCTCTACAAATTGAGCAACTGAGTATCTTTTCGATCCCTGAACACGGTTTTACTTTCCGAAGAGTACACCGTATTTCTGCGCATCGCCGAGTATCAGCGCAATACAGTCATGAATATTGTGAATGACTATGGGAATGGAGGGATGAGATATGTCGAGAGTGCCGTTCCCACAGAGCCCGTAGTTGAGAAGGATATAATCATAGCTCGTATCATCAATACTGTCCAGCGCATCCAGGATAAAGCGGTTCAGCCTGTTCGGAAACTCGTGAAGACCCTGGTATAGAAACGGAATTTCTATACGGTTTATGGATTGTGACGCGCAGTACCGAAGCTCGTGATTCATAACATTGCAGGAAATTATTTTCAATCTGATAGCCTGTATCCTCCCATCTCTCCTTCAAATTATAGGCAAGTGAACTTTCAATCGTAAAAGGTCCAAACCAATCAGGCTCGCTGATAAGTGTTTTTCCATTGCAACTGCACGGAGACGGTAAGAACGGCCTACAGGAAGCCTTTCATCTTCCGGTACACAGCCTCCCGGATATTCTCCGGCCTGTTTTTCATGATTTCCCGTACAAACGCCGTTCCAACAACGGCCGCATATACGTGGGGGGAAAGAGCATCGACCTGCTGTTTCGTCGATACCCCGAACCCGGCCAGAACCTTTGCGCCGCTCAATGCGGCCTTTTGCAGAAAATGAACATTCGATTCACCAATTCGCGTATACTTTCCGGTGATTCCCTTTCGTAGCACTGCATAAACGTACTCGGGTGCAAGTGAAAAAATTCTCTCAAGACGCTCGTTTCGGGTCGCCGGACAGATGATAGGCACCGCCGAGAGACCGGTACGCAAGGCCGATTCAAAGAGGCCTTCATCGTAATCAGGGGGCAGGTCGGGGATTATCAGGCCGGTGGCACCGCTGATACGAACCAATTTCAGGAATTTTTCAACACCGAATGACACGACCGTATTAGCGTATCCCATGATAAAAATCGGCATATTCGTGTGCTTTTTAATTTCGGCTGTCAGCGAGAACCCTCCTGCGGGCGTGAAACCCGCAGCGATCGCCGAATCACTGGCCCTCTGTATGTACATACCATCGGCAGTCGGATCGCTGAAGGGGAACTGAATCTCTAAAAGACTGCATCCTCCGCGCACAAGGGAGCGAGCAACTTCCATCGACGATTCCCTGTCCGGATAATAGGCGACCATGTGGGCCATAACCCTATTTGGCATTCCGTTTCACCTCCCGATCCAGAAAGGAATACCACTTGTCGGCATCGAGGCTGCCGGCAAGTATAAAGAGGTCCTTGTCCCCCCTGCCGGACATGTTCAAAACAACCGTGCGATCGGGAGCAGTCTTTTCAGCAATCCGAAGCGCCTCCGCTCCCGCGTGGGCAGACTCGAGGGCAAACACTAGCCCCTCCTGCCGGGCAAAGAATCTAACCGCATCAAGCGCATCATCGTCGCTGCACCGGGAAAACTCCACCCTCCCCGTTTTTCCCAGGTGTGCAAGCTGGGGGCCGATGCCCGGGTAATCGAGACCGGCTGATATCGAGTGCGTGTTCTGTACCTGGCCGTTTTCGTCGATGAGAAAAAGCGACCTGTACCCATGCACGATTCCCGGTTTGCCTGACCCGTCCATCCGCGCGGCATGCTGGCCTGCAGACCTCCCGCGTCCTCCCGCTTCAACACCGATGAGCCTGGGCGCTTTCTTGTTCAGGAAGGGGTAAAAAAACCCAATCGCATTGGAGCCGCCGCCAACGCACGCAACCAGTGCCTCCACATCAAGCCCTCTTTTCTCAATCTCACGGGCGACTTCACGCCCGATCACGGCCTGGAACTCCCTGACCATATCGGGGTACGGGGACGGGCCGAGCGCCGACCCAAGCAGGTAGTGGGTGTTATCAAAACTTGCCGCCCAGTCCCTGAGCGCCTCGTTGACCGCATCCTTCAATGTGCCTGCCCCGCCATGCACGGGCACAACTTCCGCGCCGAACAGCTCCATCCAGAAAACATTCGGCCTCTGGCGCCGTATATCCGTCTCTCCCATATAAACGCGGCAGTCAAGCCCCAACTTTGCACAGACCGCTGCAACCGCAACACCGTGCTGGCCGGCGCCCGTTTCAGCAATGATCCTCTTTTTTCCGATCCGCTGCGCAAGAAGAGCCTGCCCGAGTGCATTGTTGATCTTGTGGGCTCCGGTATGGGCCAGCCCTTCATACTTTATGTAGATCTGTGCCCCGCCGACTGCCCTGCTCGCATTTTCTGCGTACATGAACGGAGTGGGCCTGCCTGCAAAATCCGCACACAGAACGTCAAACGTCTTCATATACTCATCATCATGCATTGCATCAAGCCAGGCCGCCTCAAGCTCATCGAGTGGAGTTCTCAATATCTCGGCAACGTACCGTCCCCCGAACCGGCCGAAAAAATCATTGTATATACGCCGCATTTTCAATCTCCCTGAAAAAATCGCTAACCTTCCGGTGGTCCTTTTTCCCCGGTTCTGATTCAAGCCCGCTCGAAGCATCAATGAGCTCCGGCCCGAACCTCTGCACGATATCCCGAACATTTTCCGGCCCGATTCCACCCGCAAGCCAGAGCGGGTACCGCTCACCCATACGTTCGACGAGGCCCTCAGAGATTCGTCTGCCGGTTCCGCCGGCCTTCTTTCGGTCGTATGCATCGGCCAGCACCCGCGGGCAACTGTACGTGCCAATCCGTTCTACATCACACTCTCTGCGCACACGAAGCGCCCTGTACCAGGTAAATCCGAGTTTATTGCACGCCTCGGAACTCTCGTCCCCATGAAACTGCAGGGCATCGAGAAGCCCTTCCTCAAGAAGCCCTCTAAGCTCGTCATCCACAGCCCCGTTTTTTGTCACAACAACCCCGGCCTTGAGTGTATCCAGGTCGGATATTTCCTCTAAAAGACTCGGCCTTGCACGACGGGGCGATTCGGCAAAAATAAAACCGAGTATATCGGCTCCGCAAGCCCGTGCCTTCTCTGCATCATCCCTGCTCGTGATGCCGCATACCTTGACGAGCGGCCTCCCGGGCTGTTTCCGTAAAAAAAGCTGCCGCCAGAATTCACCGGTGTGCTGGTAAAACGGGGCGCTTAACGCATAGATGCGATCCGGGTTTTGCATAATAGTCTCACCGACGAGCACCCCGGAAAAACCGGATTCGAGCGCCCTGTGTACATCCTCTGCATTCTGTATGCCCGACTCGTATACCGCAGCTGTTTCCCAGTGTATCTTATTTAGAAGTTTTTCAGGGATTTCGGGATCGAGACTGAAATCCTCGAGATTCCTGCTGTTTATGCCGGTAAAGGCCGGCCTCAGTTTCTCCACCTTTTCAAGATCACCCGCGTCATGAACCTCACAGAGCACCGCAAGGCCACAGGCGCGTGCCTTCATGTACAGGTCATTAAGCCTTTTGGTGTCGTGGACCCTGGCAATGAGCAAAACGGCGTCCGCACCGGCCCTGTAGGATACGTCGATGTCCTTCTCGTCGATAATGAAATCCTTGCGTAGCACGCAGAGCCGGGGAAACGAGCGTTTCACCTGTACGAGGTCGTTCAGTGACCCTGAAAAATAGTTTTTCTCCGTGAGCACAGAAACGGATTTCACCCCGCACCTGACGTACTTTCGCGCCCGTTCAACTGCATCGATACCGGGCGCAATCTCACCCCGGGACGGGGAGCGGCGTTTTATCTCGCAGATAATAAAAGGCTCCCTGCCCAGGGGGACAAGCGGGACCTTGCGTCGGACCGGAACCTGCACACCCATTGTATGGCCGGATCTTTCTATTTCCCGTTTTCTTGTCGTCACGATGGTATCAAGAATGCTCAAAAAATATCCTCCTAGGATGCATAAACCAGGGACATGTGCCGATCCTCATAAGCGGTATCTATAAATTACTGTATCACCTTCGCATGTACGCTGTTCATGTTTCTCTTCGTCTCACTCTCTGATAAAAGCTCCAGGGACTGCCCGGCTTCTCGAATCTGTCTTATCTTATCCCGCACCGCCCCCGAAACCAGCGCCTTTTTTGCAGCGGTGTACCCGTCGGCAATGCTGCCGACAGCCCCGTATACATAGAGGGCCGCCCCCGCATTGAGTGAAACCGCTTCACGGAGAGCGGGCCGGCCGCGATTTTTTACGATCTCGGCAGAAAGCTGCGCATTCAAAGCCGGCTCGCCTCCCGCAAGCTCCTCCCGGTGAAACCCCTCGATCCCCAGCTCTCGAGGATCGAACCGGTACTCCTTCACAGTGCCGTTCTCGTCGATTTCGACAACCTGTGTCGGCGCACAAATCGATATCTCGTCAAACCCGTCAATGCTGTGCACCACCATCACCCGCGTTTTTCCCAGCAGATGCGCTGCCTGAGCCATCGTTTTAACGTACTCATCGGAGAACACACCGATAAGCTGATACTGCGCATCTGCGGGATTCACGAGAGGCCCGAGCAGGTTCATCGCCGTTTTGATGCCGAGCTCTCGCCGCACCCCGGCTGCATGCCTCATTGATTGATGAAAGAGCGGCGCAAAGAGGAACGTAAATCCGGTTTTCTCGAGAAGCTCGGCGGCTTTTTCAGGGCCAAAGTCAACCGGCACGCCGATCAAACGGTAAAAATCTGCGCTCCCGGATCGTGAACTCACCCCTCTGTTGCCATGTTTTGCGACAAATGCACCGCATGCAGATGCAGTGAGTGCAGCAAGGGATGATATATTGAAGCTTCCCGTTTCATCACCGCCGGTGCCGCAGGTATCAAGCAGCGGCCGGTCGGAACGCACACTTATCTTTCTCCTGTTCAATACCGACGCAAACCCGGCAAGCTCTTGAGGGGTGATCTTTTTCACATTGAGTGCGGTCAGCACCGCGGAGACCTGCGCGTCGGTGAGCTCTCCATCGGTCAGCTCCTCCATGAACCGAACAGCCTCCCTTTCAGAAAGGTCTGATCCCGATTGCAGCTTCGACAGGCTGGCCCTCGTATCGAACGGCTCGCGCCTGTAGTGAAGAAAATTTGCGAGTATCTTTTTACCGAACTCTGAAGAAACTGACTCGGGATGAAACTGTATTCCCTCTATTGGATACTCTGTATGCCGAATACCCATTATCTCGCCGTCATTCGAAGTCGCCGTCACCTCAAGCGTATCAGACAGGGTGCGATCATCGATTACCAGTGAATGATAGCGGGTAAAGCGAGCCTGTTTCGGTATATTCCGGAAAAGGCCCCTGCCGTCAAGCGTGATTTCTTCCGCCTTGCCGTGCACAATCCTGGAAGCCCTCGTAATGCGGGCGCCGAACGCATATCCGATTGCCTGGTGGCCGAGACAGACGCCGAGAATCGGTTTTTTATCGGCAAAATGCTTGATGCATTCAACACAGATCCCCGCTTCCTCTGGCCTTCCCGGCCCCGGAGAGATGATAATTCCCTCCGGGTCCATGCGCTCAATTTCCTCGATATCGATCCTGTCGTTTCTCCGAACCTCCACATTCCCGCACCCCACCTCGATGAGGTACTGGTAGAGGTTGTACGTAAACGAGTCGTAGTTGTCGATGATAAGATACATGCTCTACACCTCCACTCCTATTGATTTTCCAAGGGCGCGAAGCTTCGATGACGTCTCCTCATACTCCTGTTCGGGAACCGAATCATACACGATTCCAGCGCCGGCCTGGAGCACGAGCAGGTCGTCCATCTTCAGGGCGCTTCGTATGGTGATGCACGAATCGAGCGTTCCTCCGGGCTCCATATACCCGACAATACCTGCATAGAAGCTCCTCTTCTCAGGTTCGAGGGAGTCGATAATTTCGAACGCACGGATCTTCGGCGCGCCGGACACGGTACCAGCCGGAAATGTCTTGCGAACTGCTTCGATTCCGCATGTTCCCTTATTCAAAACGCCCTCAACCTGTGAGACGATGTGCATGACATGGGAATACCGCTCGATGCTCATAAACTCGGTTACCTCGACGCTTCCCGGAACACAGAACCTCCCGAGATCGTTTCGCGCAAGATCTACGAGCATCAGGTGCTCGGCACGCTCCTTCTCATCGGCAAGAAGCTCCTTTTCAAGCATCCTGTCCTCCTCTCTGTCTTTGCCTCTTCTCCTGGTTCCGGCGATCGGGCGCATGAGCACCCCTGTGTCTTCAACCTTCACATGTACTTCAGGGGAAGAGCCGAAGAGCTGGAAGCGACCGTAATCGAAGTAGAACATGTAGGGAGAAGGGTTGAGCGAACGAAGCCGCCGGTACGCCTCCAGCGCGGGCATCTCCGTACGAAGCATCAACCGGCGCGAAAGAACGCCCTGCAGGAGATTGCCCTTGATGATCTCTTTGCGAACTTTCTGCACCCCTTTCAAGAACAGGTCCCTGCCCTTGTCAGATACGAGCGGAACACTGCCATATTCCTTCTTAGCCGAATTCAAATAGTTGAAGTCGAGATCATGTATCCTGTTTTCCACGTCCTGCACAGCCTTCCTGAGATCTATGCGGTGCTCGCGGTAGTTCAGCCCGAGAATGGAGATGGTATCGCTGTAGTGATCGAATATCAAGAACAGGTGCCCGAAAATGAAGAGAGCATCCGGTATACCAAGCGGATCGTTCTTGTCACGCAGTTTGAAATCATCGAAGTGCCGGGCGTACTCATAGGCGATATACCCGGCACCCCCCGACGGAAAGGGAAAGGGCACGTCATGGCCCCGATGCTGATTCGCGAAGTAGAGCAGCACATCAAGTATATCCTTCGCACCAGTTTTTAACTGCGCGACCCGCCCATCCCGCTCGATGAAAAAACGAGCATCCTTCTGAAACAGGGAGAATGCTTCTTTTATTAAAAGTATAGAGTATCGCCCCCTCCCCATACCAAAGGCGGCTGATTCCAAAAGCACCTGTGCGCCGAGTTTCTCACACAGGGACATCGGGGTAAACCGTTCACCGTGTATGGATTTAACAAAAAAATCAGATTGTTTTACCTGTATCATTTTTTTCTCCTTTTCATCCCCTTTTAGAGGATTAATCAAGCGCCTCTCTAAACCGGGTAAATCGTCCTGGTTCAAGCATCCGCCGGATTGGCCTTCCACAGCACAAAAAAAAGACCGCAACCCTGATCGGGCTTGCGGCCTGTTATAAAAACAGGCCGCAGAGCCTGGCATAATATCGAGCCAGAACCTGCGGCCTGCTACCGGGATAGACTGGTCCTGGCTATAACCAGAACCACCACCAGTAATTGATCATCGCATTGTTCATTTATATCGCCTTTTTATGTATCAGGTATGATTCATAGTATAAAAAAGCACGTAAAAGTCAAGAAAAAAACTCCGAATTTTTGTATTATTCCGGTTTTTATGTTACACTACAGCAGGTTTTTGAACTTATACACATATCATTACTTATTGTGTAAAGTCTGGCCTTGAACGATAACTACTCTGAGTGCAAAAGGCACAACATGTTAGAGAAAACGAGGCCCGTCATATTCTGCGACCCGGAAAACGGGTGGAACGAGATAATAACCGAAGCGTAGATGGAGTGCAGAGGAAAGATCGCGCGACGCTGGGAGATGGACCTGAGAAAGGAGGTCTTCTGGAGCGAGGAGATTGGTGACGACAAGCCGGTCGAGCCGTTTTTCGATGTTCCGTACACGGTATCGCCCGACGACTGGGGTGTTACGGTCGAGTACCATAAAACCGAAAGCCAGGGCTCCTACGTGTGGGATGCCCCTGTGCAGGACTACAACCGCGACCTGAAAAAGCTCCACGACCCTGAGTTCGATATAGACCGGGTAACAACCAACGGCTGTTACGAGCTTGCAAAGGACATATTCGACAGGATTCTCACGGTCCGTCTCAGGGGAACCTGGTGGTGGTCGCTCGGGCTCACCTGGCCTGCAGCAACCCTCAGAGGGCTTCAGAACATATTCTTCGACTTTATCGATCACCCGGACGGAATAAAAGAGCTTTTGTCCATCATTTCAAACGGCTTTCTCCACAAGCTCGACTACCTTGAAAAAAACAATCTGCTGGGCCTCAACAACGACGGCACCTACGTGGGCTCCGGTGGGTACGGCTTTACCGACGAGCTCCCGCAGAAGGATTTCAACGGCCGCGTGCGGTGCGTCGATATGTGGGGGTTTACGGAAAGCCAGGAAACGGTCAACGTTTCACCTGAGATGTACGAAGAATTCATCTTCACCTATGAAAAGCCCATCATGGAGCGGTTCGGCCTTACCTGCTACGGGTGCTGTGAGCCGGTTAATTCGAGGTGGCGTATCGTGAAGAGGCATCACGGTCTCAGACGCGTATCCTGCTCGCCGTGGGTCGATGTGGAAAAGATGGCAGAATACCTGCAGGACAGATACATATACTCCCTGAAGCCGAACCCTGCGGCAATCTCCGAGCCCCAGGCCGATTGGGATGCAATCAGGAAAGACATCAGGGAGAAGCTTTCGATAACGAAGGACTGCAGGGTCGAGATAATAATGAAGGACAACCACACCATCGGCAAGCGGCCGGAGAACGTGGTAGAGTGGTGCCGCATCGCCCGCGGGGAATCCGATCAAATCTTCGACGGGTGACTCCGGGTCATTTCTTATTGCTTTTTTCCTCCTGAATGTAAAACGGGTTACATATGCAGGGAAATCCCGCAATGAAAAAAACCAACATCAAAATGAATGCTCAGTGTGGCTCGATACGAGTGAAACTTTAACAGCGCAAATGCCTTTTATTAATAAGAACCGCCACATTCATCTTCCACAACCTTCACCCAATCCATTTTTTCAAGTCGACGTAACAGGAGTGAAACCCAATTCTCTCTTGTTACAACAGGTCCTTTCCACTGCGTCTGGTGAAGCGCATTGTCGAGAAAAAGAAGATTTGGTACCGGCCGGGCAGGCTGAGATACATACCGGTTCTTCTTCCGGCACGTAGTTTGTTTTCGATCCCGGAAACAATCTTTTTCAATTACTACCTTAAAGGCCTGCTTTCATCACCGGAAAGTTCAGCGGTATTATTTGTTAGAAGCCATTTCCAGGCCGGCAACAGGGATATTTTTATTCCATCCTTTTGAATCCGCTCTTCCTGATCATATGTCAGTATCATTCCCGATTTTAACCCGAAAACTTTACAGGCCTCCACAATACCAGCTATCTCACGTTTTCTGTTATTGCTGGTAATTGCCCGCCTTACTTGAAGTGCGGATTGTAATCTCAACCCGTCTTTGATAACAAAATCGCACTCATTTCTCTGTTTGAAGTAATACAGTGTACTTACTCTCGAAGTGAGGAATGTTGGACAATATGATGTAAGCCTTAATAAAAAATCGAAGCGCAAAATCAGGTGTGCTGTTTCTTCAATGTGGCGGCAAACTCTCTGGCTTTTTTCAGGTCGTCTTCGGTGGGGTGGCCTTTGTTTATTCCATCAGCCGAGAGGGCGGTATCGAACCCAAGGCAGGAAAACTCCCCGGCTACCTCAAACCCCTTCTCTCGCAATAAAGCCCTGAATTTCTTATGGGCCCTCTCGCTGTAGGTCTTTGAGCCGGTGGTTGAAAATAAAAAGGCCTTTTTTCCGCGTTGCTGCGGCAATTGTGAAAGATAATCGTACATCAGTTTATGAAAATCCCCGTAATAGATGCCTGAGCCGAATCCAACCAGATCGTACTCATGAATATCAAAGCCATGCACGTCCTGCGTAAAAACTACCTCCGCATCGAGCACCTCTGCAACGGCTTCTGCTGTTTTTCGTGTATTTCCGTGATGCTCGGAATGACAAATAACGATTACTCTCATACCCGCCCCCTTCAATTTACCGAAATTTCTCCTTATGTGTTTTTATCCATATACAAACGAGAATATACTGCGTTTTTTTTGATTGAATAAGCCTTTAGCGCGATTATTACATGTAAAGCGACGGTATCGAGACTGACCGGATGAAGGTACTTTTCATGACGTATATAATCAGCTATATTACACTGTTTGACCCGGTCAATGTTTTAGTACTACAGCGATACTTTTCATCTCAAGAACAATTAAGATACGTTTAGCATCGGTAAATACGACTTGTTTATGTCAAAGAGCTGCATTTTATACCATATAATCAGTAAGTATCGCTGTAGCACTAGTAAATCCATTTACATGACGGCATACTGCATAGATGGAAAAAATCGAGATCGATTCAATTATACGGTCACATAGAAAGACGTTCTCTCTGGAAGTATCAAACGATGCCAGGCTCACCATCCGCGCTCCCCACCGGGCAACGCTCGAGGAAATCCAGAATCTTGTACATAGAAAACACGCATGGATCGTCAAAACAAGGCAGAGGGTGCTGGAACGCGGGCGCGCTCATCGGCCGAAACGTTTTTTAGAAGGAGAAAAATTCTTCTTTTTAGGAGAAGCATACCCGCTTCATATTCGGACCGGCTCACTATCCCCTTTCATGTTCGAGAAGGGCAGGTTCATTCTCAAAAGGGAGAGAGTGGGAGATGCAAAAGAGCTCTTTGTCGACTGGTACAAACAGCAGGCACGTACAATAATAGAACAGCGAGCGGGAACACTTGCGCGCCCAGGAGGGTTTCGCTTTTCGAAGGTGCATATCACAAACGCTGAAAAGAGGTGGGGGTCGTGCAGTCAGAAGGCGAGCCTGAACTTCAGCTGGAGACTCATTCTCGCACCGACCGATATTATCGACTACGTTATACTACACGAGCTTTCGCATCTGAGACATCAAAACCACTCCCGGAAATTCTGGGATACGGTTGCATCTGTCTGCCCGGAGTACCGCAAACGAAGGAAATGGCTCAAAGAAAACGGCTACAGATTATCTCTTTAAATGCAGCTGATTTGATACATTATTTATTTGCCGATTCGTCCACAGGTCTTATTTTATAAAATAACTTCATTCTAACGGGTACGGATACAATGCAAAGACATGTAGTGGTGACCGGGATTGGGCCTGTTTCTTCGATCGGCATTGGAAGAGAAGCGTTCTGGGAGAGCGCTGTAAACGGAAAAGGCTATTTCAGGAACATCGATTTCGACGATGTCGAGCTCGAACAGTACAAGAGCAGGGTATGCTCTCCGATCGACGGTTTCAATCCCCAGGATATGTTCGAGGGCGCGCGGAAACTGAGACGAACCGGCAAGGCAACCCAGTACACGGTTGTGGGAACATATCTTGCGTTGAAAGACGCCGGATTTTCACTTCGATTTACCGACGGGCAGGAGAAAAACGGCCCATCCATGTACGTAACCGAGGGCATTGACCCTGCCCGGAGCGGGGTCATACTCGGCCAATCAATGAGCAATGCGGATATCCTCATCCCCAATCACAGGAAGTTCATCGAGCACAACGGGCCGAAGCGCGTCAATCCGCTTACCCTTCCGCAGTCAAACTGCAATGTCGGGGCGTCCACCACTGCCGAGTGGTTCTACCTCAAGGGCACGAATCTCACCATTGCGACTGCCTGCTCCTCTGCGACCCACGCCATAGGCACGGCAGCCCTCAACATTATGCAGGGTATTGAAGACGTGATGGTGACCGGTGGGGCTGAAGCGACCCTGGGTTCGTACTTCTTCTCCGGTTTCGACATAATCAATGCACTGAGCAGGAGAAACGATGAACCCATAAAGGCGTCGAGGCCCTTCGACAGGGACCGTGACGGTTTTGTTCTGGGTGAAGGGGCGGGCATCCTGATACTCGAAGAGCTCGGTCATGCGAAAAAGCGCGGTGCGCGGATATACGGGGAGCTTGCCGGATTCGGCTTCAGTGCCGACGCCTATAATATCGTTGCGCCGGATCCATACGGCAGGGCATCCATCGCGGCAATTAAACGGGCACTCGCAATGAGCAAAGTTTCAACCGATGAAGTCGAATATATCAATGCGCACGGCACATCTACCGTTCTCAACGACCCGAACGAATCCTTCATCGTCAAGGAAGCATTCGGCGAGTACGCATATAAAATTCCGATAAGCTCATCCAAATCGATGTTCGGTCATACCATCGGCGCTGCAGGCGGGCTTGAATCTATCATTACCCTCCTCACCATGGAACAGGGGGTCATCACCCCCACAATAAACCATGAAAACCCCGACCTGGACTATGTGGATAAAGCTGCACCGGAGCTTGATAAACGCTGCAACCTCGACTACGTTCCCCGCACCAAGAGGGAGCAGAGCGTTGGTATCGCCATAACGCAGTCGTTCGGATTCGGCGGACAGAACGGTGTGCTCGTTTTCAAAAAAATCGATGATTGAACTTCAGGTGCATACGGGATGTAAACTCACCGGCGTACCACAGGCATTAAAGGTACTTATCAGCATCTTCGACATTATCCGGACGCAAAGCGTCCGGGTAATGTCAAGATCAATAAGATTTCAGTATGGTCTTCGCATTGCTTCCCGCTTCAGTGAGAATGCTTTCCCATACCTCTTTCTTCTCGTTGTCTGTTGCAATATACTTCACCACGCCCCCGGGAACCTTGTCGGTGATCCACCACTCGATGTTCCCTTCCCCGGCTGAGGACATAAAAACCACGTGATCGGCCGTAAAAGTGCCTGCCGGTGTTTTTACCTCTTCACGACCGACCGTTGCACCCTTGATGCTCTCATCGGATACTGCAGCAGGCGGAACGTACACAGACTCTTCGGTCAGAGGCACCTCTCCTTCATTTCCGTCCACATCTCGGGCACGAAGCCGTATCATTTTTTCCTCGGTCGGAGACAGAAGCGCTTCGTATATCCAGGTATCGCCGTCGTTATCCGCCCAGGAAACACGCCACCACTCGTTTCCATCATCGAGTCTCTTCAGAAAGGCCTTTTCCATGATGACCGGTTCATCATCCGTGGGCTGCCACTTGAATTTCGTATACTCGCCCTCTTTGTAGGCTTCCTCACCGAGCCAGTACCCGCCGGCAGTGAATGTGTATGAAAAGATGATCTGGGCCTGTGTTGCCATAAACGGCCCCCACTGCGTTGAACCCGGTGCAGGAGTCTGCTCCTTGGGCGCAAGTTTACTGTACAGAGCAGCGGCGACCCGCTCCTCAACGGCCTGGCCGGCTCCCCTTTTGGCTCCGCCTATAACCGATTCCGTCAGACTCGAACAGGATACGAGAAACCCTGTGAGCACCCCGGCAATAGCAACCAAAACAAGCACACTTTTAAACGACTTCATAGTTACACCTCCAATTAAATTGAAATAAATGAATTCAGTCTAAAACTTCAATAAAATCAAAAACTACATGTTGAAATTCGAAAAGTATGTGCATCCATTCATGAACAATTCCGTCCGTTGTTTCTACATTATATCACTCGAATCGATTATTATCACACCCGCCTTCTCCATTTCGTGCATTTTCTTTTCGACATTGCCCTCGGGCACATCGACCCCCCTCGTTGCATCGAAAATAAAAAAAGTGTCAAACCCCGCGTGTACCGCATCCATTGCAGAATAGTACACACACACATCGGCCGCAAGCCCACACAGATACACCCGGTGTATATCAAGACCCTTCATATAGAAGAAAAGGCCTGTTGATGTTTTTCTGTCATTCTCGAAGAATGCGGAGTATGAGTCGAGTAGGCTGTTCGTCCCTTTTCGGAGTATGAGCCGAAAAGGATCGGAGTCAAGGGCGGGATGAAAATCTGCTCCTTCGGTGCCTTTGACACAGTGATCAGGCCAGAGGATCTGTTCGATACCGTGTACTGCAATGGTATCAAACGGTCTTTTACCCTCATGATTCGACGCGAATGATATGTGATCCTCCGGATGCCAGTCCTGGGTTGCGACAACGTGAGAAAACGCGCCCATGATTCTGTTGATAACGGGCACAACCCTGTCGCCTTCTCGAACAGGGAGCCTCCCCCCGGGACAAAAATCATTCTGGACATCAATAACGAGAAGAGCGGCTTCACTAGTCTTGCCGTTCATTACAGGCTTCCTCCCATCAATCCGGATACCGGACCATTTTTCAATATTTCTGCAATACACTGCACCGTGTACCGGATATCGTCCCGTGAGACCTCCCGGGATGTAACAAACCGTATCTCATCCTCTTTAGACAGCGTCGCGAACACGCCATATTGTTCAAGAGATTGCAAAACCTGCCCTGCGCTTTTAACCTGCGCGAGCACGTAGTTTGTATGCGTTTTATCGATATCGACCGACACCCCTTCAAGCGTATCGATTCCTTCGGCGAGCAGGCGAGCATTTTCATGGTCTTTTTCGAGAAGCGCGATATTTTCATCCGACAGCGCAATCAGGCCGCAGGCGCACAGCCACCCCGTCTGCCGCATACCCCCGCCGAGCATCTTCCTGTGCCGCTTCGCCCGTTCGATGAATGCCGAATCGCCGCATATGACGGAGCCGACCGGCGCGCCGAGCCCCTTTGAAAGAGAAATCATCACTGAATCCGCATGCACGGCCAATTCCTGCACAGCCACACCGAGGTATACACAGGCGTTGAATATGCGTGCCCCGTCCATGTGAACCGGTACGCCACGCTTCCTGGCCAAACCACTGATCGCGGCAAGCGCCTCAATCGGCGGGACGATCCCACCGTAGCGGTGGTGGGGTATTTCAACGCAGATGAGTGAAGTTTTCGGATAATGGATATCGTCCCTTCGTATTGCCCGTTCCACATCCACCGGATCGGGGATGCCGTTTTCCCCATGCACGGTTTTTATCATGAGGCCCCCCACAAATCCGACACCGCCTGTTTCCGATGTTCGAATATGGGCGTTCTCCTCCACAATGATTTCATCACCCCGCCCGGTATGCGAGAGTAAAGAGACGAGATTTCCCATTGTTCCACTTGGAACGAACAGCGCGCCCTCTTTGCCCGTTTTTGCTGCGGCGTATTCTTCGAGCTTGCGCTGGGCAGAGTCTTCTCCATACACCGAATCGCCGAGCTCCGCCCTGAACGCAGCCTCTTTCATCTCTTCTGTGGGAAGCGTGATGGTATCTCTTCTCAGGTCTACTCGCATAAATGTTTCCATTTCTCCACTGAAAGTGATGCATACCGGCATGCAATAGGAAAAAAACCAGCTATTTCACATTATAACAATCTTATAATAACCAGGCAACAATTTGAAACACTGGAAAGCAGATATTCAGCCGATCTGCTGCTCATTGAATGAATTTCGTCGGGCTACATGTGTGATTATGTCACCTGCGGGATTATACAGCGTGGACCTGAATTACGTAAGATGTCCTCTTAATTGCTTTTTAGGGCGGAGGCCGACTGCGATTAAGGCGGTGATGACAGATGCAGTAATACCAAGCGCCACACCAATCCATAAAAGCTGATGGCCGCGCACAACCTGGTAGAAAAGCGTTGCCGCTACCCAGGCTACGGTAACGAGATACACGGCCATAAATACGGTATGGCCGCCGCCGATCTCGCGGGTTGCGGCAGCCAGTGAGGCGAGACATGGAATATAAAGGAGCACGAAGAGCAGGTAGGCGTATGCGCCGACTCCACCGTCAAAACGCTTTCTCATGGAGCTGAAAATACTCATCTTAATATCGAGCGCCTGGGAGGCCGTCTGTTCCGACTGAATTTCCCTGCCGACCCGTATACCGGCCGGATTGACAAGGCTCTTCCCGATGCCTTTGAAGTTCAGGGGAATCGACAATAAAGCTGATTGTAATCCGTTCTCGATATCCGTGCCTTTTTCCGATTCAGCCTGCCCGCCTTCGGCCATATCTATCTGCCCGTACAGTGAGTTTACCGTTCCCACAATTGCCTCTTTTGCGAATACGCCGGTAAAAAGCGCCACGGATGCAGGCCAGTTGTCCTCGTGTATACCGAAGGGAGCAAACACGGGAGTTATTTTCCGCCCGATCTGCGCGAGCACGGATTTTTTGGAGTTCTCGTTTCCGAAGGTTCCGTCAATACCGAGGGAGCTCAAAAAACCCAGCACAATTACCGCACCCACAATAACCCTGCCAGCACGAAAGAGAAACAGCTTCAAACGGTTCCAGGTATGAAACATGATATGCCGTATTCTCGGTGAATGGTAGGGAGGAAGCTCCATGACAAAGGGGGTCGGTTCACCCTTGAACAGTGTATTTTTCAGAAGCAGTCCGGTAAGAACGGCCGCGATAATTCCGACCATATACAGCGAGAATATTATGTTCTGCCCCGCCCGTGGAAAAAATGCGGCTGCAAAGAGCGCATACACGGGAAGTCTCGCTCCGCAGGACATGAACGGAGAGATCAGCACGGTGAGGATTCTGTCTTTTTTGTTTTCCAGTGTCCTTGTCGCCATAATTGCAGGCACCGTACACCCGAACCCCAATAGAAGCGGCACGAACGCCTTACCGGGCAGCCCTATCAAGCGCATAAAACGGTCCATCACAAATGCGGCCCGTGCCATATACCCGGAATCTTCGAGAATAGCAAGCATAAAGAACATGAAGAATATAATGGGGATGAATGTCGATACCGTCTGTATCCCCGTTCCCAGGCCACCCGCAAGCACCGTGATGAGCCAGTCTGGAGAACCGACTGCAGTAAGCAGGGCGCCGAACCCATCGACAAAAATCGTACCGAACAAGAGATCGAAAAAATCGACGAATGCGCCGCCTAAGTTGATAGTAACCCAGAACACGAGGTACATTGACAGGAGAAAAATCGGTATCCCGAACACCCTGCTCAGCACGACCCTGTCTATCTTTTCAGTAAGCGGACGCTTTTCTTGGTGCCTTCGTACTACATCGCGCACAATGCCGTGGGTGAATCCATACCGGTAATCGGCGACCAGTATATCACTTTCCTCTTCAAGCATCTTTTCCAGGTCAGCGCGAAGTGCATGCAGGCGCTCATTCGTAAGCGTGGTTTCGGCAACCACCTTTTCAACCACCCAATCGTCATCCTCGATAAGCTTGACTGCAGTCCATCTGGGGTTTGCACCGAGCTCTGCGGAAATGTCAACGAGCGCAGGGGTAAGTTCTGTAATAGCAGCCTCGATTTCGTTGGAGTATTCCACACCCGTCTCAGGTATGCACTTCTTCTCAGTCAAAACATCGAGGACAGCTTTTACTTTTTCGATATCTTCACGCTTTACTGCGGAAATGGGAACAACGGGGCACCCCATATGCCGTTCGAAATGCTCGACTTCTATCTCGATATTCTTTTTGTTCGCCAGGTCCATCATATTCAAAACGATGACCATCGGAACTTTCATTTCGAGAAGCTGGGTGGTAAGATACAGGTTTCTTTCGAGGTTCGTCGCATCCAGGATATTGATCACAATATCCGCTTCACCACTCAATACATAGCTTCGCGCGACCTTTTCATCCTCAGAATGGGCCGAAAGCGAGTAGATGCCCGGCAAATCGACAATCCTGATGCGCTTGTTCTTATAGGAGTACGCACCCTCCTTTTTCTCGACGGTCACACCCGGCCAGTTTCCTATTCTCTGATTGCTTCCCGTAAGGCCGTTGAATAGAGTTGTTTTCCCGCAGTTCGGATTGCCTGCGATGGCAACTGTATAGGTTTTCGCTTCTGAATCCGTATTTGCACGAACAGTTTTTGACTCCGGGATCATTGGACTTTCCTTACCCTGAGAACGTTGGCTTCATCCTTTCTCAACGACAGGTTGAATCCCCTGACGGAGATTTCTACAGGGTCTCCGAAAGGAGCCACCTTCTTGAGCGTTACCACCGTGCCCCTGGTCAGGCCCATCGAAAGAAGTTTCTCCCGGTAGGCGTGTGAGGATGTATCATATCCGATTATCTCGGCTTTTTCACCCGGTGAAAGGTCCTTGAGCTTCTCAGACACCCGCCTCCCTCCTCACAGTAATAAAACCCTTATAATTCCACGATGATTTTATGGAGCATGCCCTGTCCCACAATGACTTTCGTATCATCAACAACGAGCACCCTGGGGCCCCCGCCGCCTCCGTGCGCAACCTGGATATACTTACCCGGTATTATTCCGAGGTCGGTGAGTTTCTTCCGCACCCCGGCACCCCCTTCAATAGAGACAACACGCGCTTTTTCTCCCTCAGAAAGCATTACAACGGGAAATGTTTTATGAATTCCTTCTGTCATGGCTGCCTGTACAGTTAGTCTCTCTTCCGGTCACTTCCCTTAAACAGGTAATTAGTAATTTATTATATTGTTAGTCAAACCTAACATTTATTTGTCGTTTTGTCAAGAACTTATGCGCAGCGCGGCCCCCTATATAAATCCTTAACAGGAAACCCTGCCGGAGCTTCACCTGAAAACAGCTATAAGAAGTGGTATATTTGTATTAAATAGAATTGCAACTTAATCGATAATAATATATGTACACACAGGTGTGGGGCACCCTGAAACAAAAGGATACCCTGTAAAAAACAGAACTCTAATGGATAGACCCACAGATGAGAAAGACACTTTCAATTATTTTATTTATTTTTTGCATTGCTCTCCCGATATTTGCTCCGCTCATAGTCCTGGCCGAAGATGATGTGGCGACCGCTCTGTATAAAGAGGGGCTTAAAAAGTATATCCTGACCGATTATGAAGGCGCTCTCAAAGATTTCGACAGTGCGTACCAGCTGAAACCAGGAGACGTAAAGATCAAGAAGATGTATATCACCACACTGATCAAGCAGGGAAACTCCTATTACGAACAAAACAACCTGAACAAAGCGCTGGAGTACTACCTCCGGGCGCAAAAGCTGGGAGGAGAGGACGAAACTCTGAAAAACAACCTGAAAGAGGTACAGGAGAAAATCGCACAGGAAAAATCGGCTCGAGATCAGGTTGCGATGCAGCCGGAACAGAAACCGTCGGCTGAAGAACGCCGGGCCGAGACCGCTCAAACCGGAGCATCCGGCGGCGGAAAAACAGAGTCCGAGACAAAAACTGTTATACTCCCCTTTGACATCGACACCTTCGTCCAGCAGCAGGTAGAGCTGAACAAGAAAGCGTTGAACGAGATACTCGAAGCGCAGCGGAAAGAGAGGGAGAAACTTGTAAAAAATATCGAGGAGGGGCAAAAACTGCTCGGGGAAAACATCAAGGCGCAGGAAGAAGAGAGAAAAAACCTGTACAGTTCATTGGAAAATAATCAGAAGCTGTTCAATCAGAATATTGCCGCGCAGAAAGAGGAGCGGCAGAGCCTGCTGGATCATATCGCCTCTCTCACCCATTCACAGAATGAAGAGAGAAAAATATACACCCGTTCGCTCATGATCATTGTGGGAGGAGCGATTGTCATTACATTTCTCATTTTTATCGGTATTATTCTGGTGCTCAGACGGCGCATCGTTCCGATTCAGAGTGTGTACCATGAAACCGGCCCGGGGCTCGACTATAAACCCTCAACGCTTCTTGAATACGGGGAAAAGATTGATGATACGAAGTATATCACCGACGACCGCTATTCGGACATTGTCAGGGCAAAGCGCCTGAAGGAACTGTATGGCGAGCTGCTGAAGGGAAATTTGAGCTGGGATGTTCTCGAGGGATATATTTCGGAGCTCAACCTGGAGTTGAAATCAGAAATAATAAATACGGTCAAGAAAAAACTTGAAAGCGGCGAGAAGGCAGACGTGAGCAGTGCGATCGAGGTGCTTCTTCCCTTTATTACGGAGGGAGAATCGGAGATAAGCTCAAAAAGCAGATCCATGATCAAACAGTTGACAGTTGAGCCCGGGGAACTTGAAGAAGAGGAAAAAGAAGAGGGGCCGCTCAGCCTCGGTGCTTTAAAATCAATGGCGGAGATGGCAGATGCAAAAACAGGCCGCATCAACCACTCTACCAGGGTTTCTGAGATTGCGTATAAAATAGCAAAGAAGCTCAATAACCCTGAGCTCGATCCTGTCACCGTGCGCAAGGTCGGCCTTATACACGATATCGGATACCTGGAAACAGCTGATGAAATGATGAAAAAACAGGGCAAACTGACCGAAGACGAGTTTGAAATTATTAAAACGCACCCGGAAAACGGCCTGCATTTAACGGAGCATTTACCGCTTACCCCTGATTTTATCAACGGGATCAAGTATCATCACGAGCGAATTGACGGCAGTGGATACCCTGAGGGCCTCAAGGGAGATAAAATACCACTCATAGCAAGGGTTCTTGCTGTTGCAGATTTCTTTGAATCGGTCACATCGGTGCGCCCCCATCGTCCGACACTTACCACCGGGTCCGCTCTCAGGATGATAAAGGACCTCTCGGGGAAGATATTCGACGATAGTATCGTTTCTATTCTTTTAGAGATGTATAAAAGCGAGGCGGAAGGGGAAGTATAAGCGAAATGAAAGATCTTGTACCCTACGGGAAACAGAAAAAACATGCACAGGTTGTAACGGTTTCAGGGGGAAAAGGCGGGGTCGGAAAGACATTCTTCTCCGTCAATTTTGCCGCTGAATTAAAAAAAATGGGATATACAGTATTGATTTTCGATGCTGATGTAAATCTCGCAAATGTGAACATACTGCTCAGTATCGACAACAACAGTAGTTTTCAGGATTTTCTAAGTGGTGATATCCCGATAAAAGACATTATTCAGAAGGGTGTGGGCGGTGTCGATGTCCTCTACGTGGGTGATGAGCTCAAATACATATTCACGGTCGACAGCGAGCAGTTTAAAAAAATCATTTCCGGGCTGCATGAGCTTGAAACAATGTATGACTTTATCATCATTGACACCCAGGCAGGTATAAACGATCTCAATCTCAATCTGCAGGTCTACTCTGACAGAATAGTAATGATCACGAACCCGGAAATTACCGCGCTTGTCGATTTGTACAAGGTAATGAAGGTTACGGCGGGTGAAAAACCAGGCCTTCATTTCGATATTATCGTAAACCGGAGCCGAATTCCCGAACACGCTGCGAAAATTTACGAGAGAATTTTCAGCACGGTTTCTCAGTTTAAAATCAGAGCGGGGCTCAGCTTTCTCGGGTATATTATGGATGACCCACAGCGGGTTTTTGAATCTATTCAGAAGCGAATTCCCATTGTCATACTCCACCACTCGAGTAGCGTACGGGAATGTTTCAGGCTCGCGGCAAATACATTTTTAAGTTCTGCAAAACGGAAGAGGAGGGTGCCGTTTTTTTACGGCCTGCTTGAAAGATGATTTTGTTTTAAATGGATGTACGTGGCTGAGAGATGCAGGTAATTTATGTACGGGACAGTCTCTATACGATAAACCGTCAGGATATGAAGGGTGAGAAACAGGAATAGCAAAATAGGTTTCATAATCTTTATTACGGTCATTGCAGCGCTTTTTTTACTGCCTGCCGGCCTGTTCTCACAAACCGTCGACTCAGCGCGTGATCTCTTGAAAGCTGGGGACTATACAGGGGCTGAAGAGGAGCTGAAATCGCTGCTTGAATCGGAGCCTGACAACATCGATGCCCTTGCACTTCTTGACGAAGTGCAGAGAACGGTCAAGCAGGAAAAGGCCCGGGTGTTTGTCGAGAAAGCATTGATAGAGATCAACAACAGAAACTTCGAACAGGCATATGCCTACTTAGAACAGGCAATTATGCTCGACCCTGAAAATGCCCGCGCGCGCGAGCTATACCTTTCAATACACGAAGTCGGCGAAATCGAAAAGAAGAGCATTGAAGAGCAGATCGCCCTGCAAAAAAATGAAGCCGCCCGCAAAGCTGAAGAGGCCAAAAAAGCTCCTGAAAAGAAGACGGGTGTTGAAGGGGCTGCAGGGGTTTCCGGACCGGAAGTAACGACCGGCAAACCGAAACCCCCCGAACAAAAGCCCGAATACAATAGGGCCTTGATCAAGATAGCAACCGCGTATTCATTTACCAACAGCAACAACCTCGACTTCATCGACAGCAAGATTTCGCATTTCGGAGGGAGGTTTGACGGCAGGTACTACTTCGATTTTATGGAGAGAAGATTCGGGGTTTCTCTGGACTATATCGGCTACTACATTAAAACGAGCGGAGATGAGAGTATCAATTTTTCTGTGCACAGAACCAACGTATCCGCGCGCTACCGCATGTTTTTCTTTGAAACCGACGGGCTCAAGCTGACGGCCGGCGCGCGCCTGAACTATCATATCTTTCTTTTTCAGAACAGGGAATCTGAGGGAGCGTACAATTTTACGAGGATTTACGGCCCCTCTATCGGTATATTCTTCTCCGACCCGGTGCTGTACCGCTTTATTAAAAAAGATTTTTTCAAGAATGTCGGGTTCGAGGGTGAAATGAACTACCTCTTCCTGCTCGGTAAAGGCAGCCCGCCGTGGTCTCCGGAGCTGTATATCGGTTCTTTCTACACCCTCAACAGGTATCAGTTCGGCCTCGGGTTCCGCTCCTACAGTTTGCGGACCAGCGATATTAAGGAAACCTACCGTGATATCGAGCTCAGCGCCGGGTATATGTTCTGAATGGATCTGTTCCGAAAAAGAGCTATCTTCAGAAAGAAGCGTTCCTCCCAGACATATCATTATAGAATTTTTTATGTGTAAATGGCGGGCAGCGTTTACTCCTCGCTGCCGAAGGTGATGAAACCGTCTGTCATGGCGAGATACTGCGCCTTGATCCAGTCTGCTGGCCGCAGGCTGTCGGAAATCCTGACCTCATCGAGAATTCCGTCAAAATTCTTTGCAGGCAAGACGCCGGTCGCATCTGAATCAGGAGTATCGCCTATTCCCAGTTCTCCAGAATGTGCGCTAATTACAGTATACCCGAGGCCCGTCATACTGTTCTGCAGGTTGCCATCCACGTACAGCAGCAGGGTGCCGCTGTTTGCCCCGTCGTAGGAGCCTACAACATGATGAAATAAGGCAGTATCGGTGAAGTTGTAACTTACTTCCTTTTGGCTGCTGGTGTTACGCGTGACAAGACGAATCACGTTGCCCTCTATGCCGACATAAAACCCGTTCGTGCTTCCGCCTTCGTCGTATATTGTCTGCCTCGAAGAGGTGTCGTTGGACTGCACCCAGGCCTCAAAGGTTTTTGTCGAAAAGGTCGCATGGAAAAACTCATCCGCCGGGCTGTACGGCTCTATCCACTCCGTTCCTCCATCGAAACTGATTCCATAACCGATCTGGCCGCTCACCCGATTAGTAGTGTCCATACTCATTGAGGTCCCCGTACCCGTATCACTCGGAAAAGTTACAGACGGCAGGGCGTCGGAGCTGTTTGATATATCGTCTGCAATCCCCGTGGGCTGGTCTGAAAGATGCCACACGAGCATGTAATCATCATCCCACACACTTCCCGGGTCCTGGATATCCACTGCTGCGTCGTTCCCGTAGTACATCCAGATAAAATCAGAATCAGACGCACCGTCGACAACAGGCACATTCACCCACACGACAGATTCAACGCCCGGATCCCATTTCTCTATTTCATGATTAAGCAGGACCCGGTCGCTGTCAAGGAATCGTATATCCGCGCCTCCCGATGCTGTTGCACTGTAGTCGATGCGGGTATTGTCGAGCAGGACAGGCACGGGGAAATTCACGAGGCTTTCCGTTTGACCGCTGTTCTTGAAAGTAAGTTTCCTCCGGTATGTCCAGTTCGTATCCCACCACCCGAGATAGGCAACCGTATTCTCTGCAAGTGCATTGCTCTCTGTACCGGTTACATTTTGTATGGTCAAAACGATACTGCCGTCACCCGGTGTGCCGCTCAGGAAAATTCTGTATGTATTGGTGCCTGCCGCCTGCACAGAGGTAACGGCAAGCGTCCCGAGGCCGCTGCCGCTCAGGATGTAGTTTCCTGCTGTTTCTGCACCAGTCACAGCATCGGAATATACGATCTCAATCTGCGAAAGCGTATCAACCTTGCTGCCGTCGGCCGGGTTAACAGTAAATGTAATTGGATTTGGTTGCGTTTCTTCCTGAGTTGTTTGAGTGAGAAACAGGGTTTCCTCTTCAAACCCGCAGGTGGAGAGGCCGAGGATCGAGCCGATGAACAGCACAACAATTATTGTCTTTAGCTTCATATGCATAAGTATACCGCACTTTTTTTGGAATTCAGGTCATTTATATTATCGATACACGCCGCCTTACTGTTTACTTTTTTATTATTCGGACGTTTTGCATCCGAATAATGCCTGCTACCGGCAGCATTATATACACTTGCAATTTCATTTAGGAGGATATATGCTAATCGGAAAACGGAGAGAAAAACTTGTGTCGAGAGAGACAGCCGGCAACTTTCCGCTAAAATAGTAAATAAAAAAGAGGCATGCCATGAATATTGAAGAAAAAAGCATCTATATCACCGGCGGTTCAAAGGGAATCGGCCGTGCGATTGCTGAACGGCTTGCCCGTGACAGGACGAACATCGCCCTATGTGGACGGGACGAAAAGGCACTTTCAGAGGCTGCGGCAGCCGCGAAAACTGCAGGCGCAAGGGATGTGTATGCGGGACGATTCGACCTTGGTGATACAAAGGCTGTTTTGGAGTTCTACGCAAAAGCAAAAAAGAGAATCGGCCCACCGGATATTCTTATAAACAACGCGGGATACAACTCACGAAAAGCCTACCTGTGGGAGGCGGAAATAGATGAATTCGACAGCATGATAGCAGTGAACTTGAGGGCACCCTTTATTCTCATGCGGGAGGCATTCGGTGACATGAAAACGCGGGGGGGCGGCCATATCGTAAACATTCTGTCTACAGCATGCCATTCGGACATCGAGCAGTTGAGTGTATACACCGCGGCTAAAAAAGGGCTCCAGGGAATGACCGACGTGTTCAGGAAGGAGGCCAGGCCCAATAACATCAGGGTAACATCAATATATCCGGGTGGAACGGACACCAGTTTCCGCGCCCAGGCACGCCCCGACTATCTGCGGCCGGAAAGTGTGGCTGAGGCCGTTTACGCGGCACTGACTTTGCCCGATGATCTCATTGTTCACCATATGACATTCAGGCCTATGGTTGAAACAAACTTCTGAGGTCAAACAATCGTTTATACCAGACAGCAACGACGATATACCCAAAAAAGCTTTAATTTCAGAGGAGGTTTAATCATGAGCGTGTACAAGGTAATCGAGCTGGTCGGCAGCAGCGAAAAATCATGGGAGGATGCTGCAAAAAGCGTTATCGAAACTGCGGGAAAGAGTCTTCGTGACCTCAGGGTCGCGGAGGTCTCCGATCTCGATATGAAAATCGAAGACGGAAAGATAACCGCCTATCGGGCGAGGGTGAAGCTTTCGTTCAAATACCAGACATAGGCACACCGACTATTCGGATAAATACTGCGAAACATCCGTTCGGGTCTGTTCGTGTAACTGATGAAACGAAGGATGGGCCCGGAAGGACAATATACACCTTTTTCAGGATCATTACTGCAGAGAGTAAAAACCCGTATTGCAGCCGAAATCTGGGCACCCGAACTATCGAAACCGGAAAAAGACATTCTCGAAAGATGGAAACTACGCAAGGTTGAAAAGGCTGAAAACCCCGTCACCTGCGACCAGGTGGTCATTCAGCTCAACGCGCTGTATACCACGCCTGAATTAATACCGTCGAATGTAAGCAAAGAGATAGCTGCCGAGCTGAAGAAACACTCTGGAAACTACTGTCCGAAAACAGCCGACTACGATCATCTGGTCCAGATTTTCAGTTCTGAAAAGGAGCATGAGCTCATTTTTTGCCTCAAGGAACTGGACAGGGATATCGCATTCGAAAAATCCATCGGATGTTTTACTCCCGATGCCCGGCTTCCTGTTGTCGTGTCTATCTCCGTCACCCATGAGAACCTGGACAGTACAGCGCAGCTCTGGGTAAGAAGGTGTATTCAAAAAAGCAGGTTTCATCACCTGAAGGTCCTGCTTCTTTCCGAGGGCACGGTGAATCTGATAAAAAGGGACCTTCTTAAAAGGCCTTTCGAGGTTTTTTCGGTACAGGGAAAATATGCCAGCCACTTCAATGCATTGAAATACGTGCAGCTGTTGCTCGAAAAAGCATACGGAAGTGGTTTCGGCATTGATAATGAGGGGCTGAGAAGGTTCGTGCCGTTTACTCTGTCCTGCGTCGGGAGGGCCGAGGATCAGGAATTCTACTTCTACGGGCTTTCTAAGGGACTTCGCGGGATTTTTCACCCGGACCTCCGTATCGCACACTACAAGACACTGTTCAGCAGCGCAGAATCCAAAACAGCAGTGCAGCGGTTTGTCGGTGACATGTACCGGCTCGTGCTTTTTTCACATCTCGCCGAACTGCTGGGCGTCAAGGAAGATATCGATCCGATGCCCGGTATTTTCGCAGGAGGGCTTGCGTTCTGCCAGGCATTCTTCAATATGGTCTACAGGACATACGTGTATAGCCTTCAGGGCCAGCAGGAGAATGCCAACCACCTGATTATTCACGGCATGAATGAAATTGAAGGACTATACCGTTCGATTCAAAAGGGCGAGATACAAAAGAAGCTTGCCGAAGAAGAGCAGCAGTGGAAAGAATTTGCTGCTCTGTCTGGAAAAATCACCCTGAATGCAGCGCGCCGTTTCTTCGACGGCCTTTTCATTGAGCAATAGATACAGCAGGCTATTCAATTCTACACAACAACAACCGCTATGCTCTCGTTGAGCTCCTGCCGCAATGTGTCCTCTATGTACTTCTGGGTACCGGTGAGGCTGCTTGGACATCCCTGACAGGAGCCAAGATAGCGGACGTACACCTCGGTAACATCGCCGTTTTCCTTCATGTCGACCACTTCGAGATTTCCGCCTTCAACGAGCAGGTTCGGCCGTACCTTGTCGTTAAGCATCTCTTCAACGAGCTTATGCTTTTGAATAAGATTGCTCGATTTGAAGTCTCTGGTTTCCATGAACCTGGTTTTTTGCTCATTTCCCATCTTCGCGCGTACCTCCTTCAGTATATCCACGAGGTAGTGTCGTCTCTTTTCATGGCCCCCGGGCCGTATACACGACTTGCAGAACGCTCCCGCCTTGGTGTACTGCGTTATTTCTTCAACCGTTTTCAGGTCGTTGATACGAATAACATCCTTGATTGTTCTGAGCGACACACGAGCGCACTCGCATACGATCTCTTCATCTTCAAGCACCGTCATATCGACATTCTTGAATATCGAAGCCGCTTTTTTAATTACGTCGTATGCCATGACGCTGCAGTGCATCTTCTGAGGAGGGATCGCCTCTGTGTCCTTATCATCCCTGAGAGCCATCTCGACATCGAGGTTCGTAATCTTCAGTGCTTCGTCCACCGTTTTCCCGATGCACATTTCAGCCATTACATCGCTCGACGCGATAGCCGTGCCGCACCCGAATGTTTTGTATTTTGCGGAAAGAATCTTCTCGTTCTTTTCATCAACCGCCCAGTACAGGCGTATAGCATCGCCGCATACCTCTGCCCCGTAATCGGCGACGATGAGCCTGGCCCCCATCTTCTGTGCTTCCTCATGGGTTATCTCCCCCATATGTCTGGGGTTGGTCATCCTGTCGTTTACCTTCTGTGAGTACTGCTCCCAGAGAGATCCTCCGATTAAATCTGTCTTTGCCATTATCAATAACCCTCTAAAGAATAATAAAAAACAAAAAACTCATTCCGTGCTGCTCATTGAAATTGACCGCAGCCGCTCAACGGATTTTTTGAAAACGTCGATCGTCTGATCGATCTCCTCCTCGGTTGAAAACCGGGAAAGGCTCAGCCGTATGCCGGTATGCGCCAGCTCATCATCAATATTCATGGCAACGAACGTGGGATTCGGCTCCAGAGATTCGGATGCGCAGGCGCTGCCTGTCGATGCTGCAACTCCGTTTCGGTTCAAATCCCATATGAGTGCCTCTCCCTCGACACCTTTTACACTCACGAGAATGGTGTTGGGAGTCCTTATTTCTCTCTTTCCGATGATATGGGTGTCCTCAATCCCGGCGATCCCATCCTCCAGCCTGTCGCGAAGGCGCCGCACCTCCTGTTGTTCGTAATCGAGGTTCTGAACCGCAAGCTCCATAGCGAATCCCATTCCGATAAGCCCGGAGGTGTTTACCGTACCCGCGCGTTTTCCTCCCATCTGTTCTCCGCCGTGAAAAAAGGGCGGTATCAACACCCCTTTCCGAATAAAGAGCCCCCCGACCCCTTTCGGGCCGTGAAACTTGTGGGCGCTGAAGGTCAGAAAATCAACGGGCACTTCCTGTACATCGACCTTAACCTTGCCGATTGCCTGCACCGCATCAGTATGAAATAAAATGCCGTTTTCTCTGCAAAGCTCCGCGATCTCATTAACCGGAAAGATCAGTCCGGTTTCGTTGTTTGCCCACATGATCGAAACGAGGGCGGTTTTATCCGGATTAATATACTCACGCAGAATATCCACATCGACAATACCGTCGCTGTTGACCGGCAGATAGTGCACAGTAACACCGAGGCTCTCGAGAAACCGGCATGAATTGATTACACAGGGATGCTCGACCTGCGTCGTGACGATTTCCTGTTTCTTGCCCGTGCGTATGAGCTCGTAAAATACCCCCTTTACAACCGTATTGTTTCCCTCGGTTGCACAGCTTGTCACTATGATATCGTCTTCATCACTCGCATGTATACCGCTGTACAGGCGGTTGAACGCGATCCGCATATACGGGTGCACTTCAGTACCGAAACTATGAAGCGAGTTCGGGTTCCCGTACATCTTCGTAAAAAATGGGTCCATCGCATCTTTAACGAGCGGATCTACTATGGTCGTTGCGTTATTGTCGAGATATATCCGGTCCATAATCCTTTTTTTCCTCCCCGGTATAACGATAGCCTGAAAGATACTGTATACAGCCAAAAATTTAATCATTTTCATCCAGTTTGTCAGTATAAAGATGATTTGGTTCTGTGTTTACAATCCACCGCAACCTGCCGTGCCCGTGAAGGACGTAAACCTCCGGGTTGATACGCCCTGCAGGACGTAAAAAAAAGAGGGAGGTTCACTCCCCCCTCAGGATCAAGTCCCTTCGAAGGCCTTTAATACAAAATCCCTTTTCTTGCCGCCTGGTCTGCAATAAACCCTGCGACGACCTCGTCGAAAGAATCTCGATTGCCTTCTTCAACCGCATCAGCAATAAAACGCTCCCTCTGCTCGTTTAATCGTTGTATCTTGCCTTTTATTTTCCGCCGCTCCTGTTCCTTTTGGGCGAGAAATGCTTCTTTTTCTCTTTTACTCATTCCCTGCATCTCTTCCGGAAGCAACGTATCTTTCACCGATCCCAAATCGACGCTTCCGCTTTTTACCGCATCTATCAGGTCGAATGCACCGATTTCAGATTCTACTGATTTATAGGCCGCCCGTTCAGCCGCAATAGACGGAGCCATCGCCGATACCTTTTCCCTCCGTTTGGCCGATTTCACCTTCTCTTCTGCAGAACCGTAAGCCACCACGGTATCTTCCAGCAGCAGGTTCAGGCGGGAGAGCTCTTCATCATAGGGTGTTTCTATAACCTGCATGCCTCCTTCCTGCGGGATCTGCGCATACTTTCCCTCACCCCGCTTAGCAATATCTCGCCAGTAGCGTACCGTATCGGCGTAGTCACCGCATTGAACGGAGTTTATTATAATGTCCCTCTTCACCGCGTCCCTGCAGATATCCCGGTAGTCATACCCGTCATGGTAATCCGCGTGGGGTGGGCAGTCTCCGACCAGGAATATGAGTTTCAAAGTATCAGGATCTCTATCCCACCGTATCTTTTGAACTGCATCGTACAGCGCTCTGTTCACGTGTTCAGGCGTATCCCCGCCACCGTCCGCCCTGAAGGACATGAGGTCGTCGAACACGGCATCGAGGTCATTGCTGAGCCCGAAAACCCTCGTTAAGTACGCATCACCGTAATCTCGGTACCCGACCAACCCGATGCTCAGTTCAGGAGTGGGATTCCCCCGCACGATCTGATTGGCGATACTCCAGATCTTCTGTTTTGCGCCCTCTATGAGCCCGCTCATGGAACCGGTCGTATCCAGGCAGAAAACGACCTCCACTTTTTGCTGCGGCGCTGCAAAGGCTCCCTTCACCCCGGCCGACGCCAGGATGAACATAACCACCGCTACTGTAACGCCTTTAATCCTGTTTGCTTTCATGCTGCACCCCCTGATTTTTTTGTTTGAGATTGAACTTCTTCTTTTCCTTTCCATTGCAATCCCCCTCCATATCTCTATTATTCACCTATCCGATAGCACTCTGAATCAAAGACAATCGTGACGTTCTTTCCAACCGCGAAGTACTTCCCTAATTCGGGATTTCGGCGCAGCAGATCGAAATACTTTTCACTAAAAAGCTTCACGCTCTTTACCCGCATCGTGTCCATGTAATCTGCATCTATCCAGGCGCCGTCTTTGAAGTAGAAGGTTTTCCCCGCCACGCGCTTCACCGTCTCCGTTGCCGGAGCCGGTTCGGTCTTGCTCTCTTTCATTGCTCTTATATCAAGAGCACTCGACACGGATTCCGCTCCTACCTTTTTTTCCATAGCCCCGCTGTAGGCTTTCCCCTTCGATCTCATTTCCGGAGCAGCCGCATCACTGATACCCCACCGCTCATAATCGGCTTCGTTTTCAAGAATCAGATATGATGTGTAGGGCGTCAGTATGCCGTACTCCTTGCTCAAAAGCACTATCTCATCGACAAGCTCACCTTTTTCACCGTTCAGCCGTATCTCGTTCATGAGATGCCCGATCTTCCGCATTGCCCAGAGTCCCGGTATGAAGTCGTTTTTTTTGTTTTTTTCGGGAAAACGGCCTTCAAATACGAACCGTTTTGACTTACCTTCGACTGTTCCATTTAGGACAATTGCACTGCTCCCCGAACCCTCGTACCTGCCGAACAGGACGAGCTGGGTGCCGTTGAAGATATCGGGAAGCACAACCGGATATATATCACGCACCTGTATTCGCCCGAAATCAAGTGCAATATCCGACAAAACGGGTTCGCTCACCTTTCGATAAAATGCCAATACACCGGATGTGATGTTTTCTCCGGGCCTGAAATAATCCGCAAATCCCCTGTTTTGCTCTGCAATTCTGTCCAGAAGATGGGTATTTACGTCGTCCCCGACTCCGAAAACGAACAGCCTCACATTCGCATGGTTGGCTGAGAGGAGGTCACTGGAAATCGTACCTGCATCTGTTTCTCCAACGGTTGGCTCCCCGTCAGTGAGAAAAACGACCATCCTCGGCCTGTCGGTATCGCTAAGCATACGCATCGACCGCAGCAGTGCCTCGTGTATATTTGTTCCTCCCCGCGCGCTGAGACCCTCTACAAAACTACGGGCTTTTTGAATGTTTCCACTGTCGGCAGAAACCGGAGCAGGCGCCAGGGTTCGCGTTACAGTTGCAAACTGCACTATGTTGAACCGGTCTCCCCTGTTGAGGCTTCCAAGGCAGTACAAAAGCGCGCTTTTCACCTGGCTGAGCTTTTCTCCCCGCATACTGCCGGAGGTATCGACCACAAAAACAATATCCTTGCGTGTGATGGTTCGCTCTAAAATACCCGGGCTGAGCAGCATGGAAAAATATCCCGGCTCACCGGCCTCACGGTATGTAAGGATATTCACCCCGACATCACCATGTGATACGGAGTAGTAGAGTATGAAATCCCGGTCCGGCTTTACATTTTTTTCTTCGAAGCCGGCATCGGCGCCGTATTGTTTCAGACTGACATCGATATCGTGGCTCGGAGAGTAAACACTCTTTATGGGAATGTTCGACTCAATGTAAGCTGAAACACTCACTTCCTCGAGCGGCATAGGTGAGTACTTCTCCGTATTCAGCGGATACACGTACCGGTATACCCCTGCATCATATTCCAGAGGCTGGGTGTACACGAGCTCGATTCTCCTCCTGCCGTGTGCAGGAATGGGATAGACCTTCGCCCTGAACATATTTCTACCGGCGTATTCGAGCAGACCCGGATCTTTCATTCTCTGCACGATATCTTCGTATATGCGGCGGGCCTCACTGCTTGTGAGCATTTCTCCGGATGCCCGCCTGCCGTCGATGTACAGCGAAAAATCACTGATCGCCGCTGCCTCTGGAAGCGGGAATATGTAGGTGCCCTCAAGATCCATATCATAATCGTTTCTGAAACTCTGGTCTATCTTTGTCCTGGCGATCCCGCCCTGGATTTCAACGCTCACCCGGTGATATTCAACAGAGAGCGGCACCGGCCTTGTGTGCTCTGCCACCGGGGACTCTACGATGAGCAGGCCGTCTGCAAATGCCACTGTCATACCTGCAATCATCGTCAGAAAAAAAACTGCCAGACCGATCGATATCCTCTTCATTATTCTCTCCATGATTCACCTCCGTTATGCTGGATTCAAGGGATTAGACCGTGTTCCGTCGCAAAAGTTCCCTTTTTTTCGCTGTGTATACACGGTAAAAAACGGTATTATAAAGAAAAGGGCGGGGGATACCTGATGGTAGTCTTGAACGAGGAAAAACTCTCACTTCTTTTCAGTGAAATATCGCAGGGTTTCGTTAAAACACCGGCGGAAATCGCGCTTTTCATCGTTCTTGTGATCGGCATTATCGCATTTTTTATCCTTGTCTCAAGACACCAGGCGAAAAAACGGGCCATCGCAACCATGCTTCAGGCTCAGGAGCTTTTTTCCCGCCTATCCAAAAAAAAGGCACTGAACCGTCTCGAGACAGAGCTTCTCGAAAAAATGGCAAAATACATCGAATCACCAGAGCGGAAGCATCTATTATTCGACAGCCAGGCAGTTTTTAACAGTTGCGCGGAAAAGCTCAGGAAAGAGAAGTCCGTCTCTTCCTCACTCATCGCAGGACTACGGCTGAAACTCGGCTTTGAAGCGGGCAACCCTGAGCGTCCTGTGCACTCGAGCACGGAGCTTGCAGTAGACCGACCTGTTCTTGTTTTCGATAAAAAATCAAGGCGCCGCGTTCCTGGTATTGTGCTCAATTCCGATACACGAGCTCTGTACATCGCAGTAGAAAACCAGGGCTTAAGCACGGGCAAAACGGTGCAGGTGTACTTCCAGAACCAGACCGGGCTGTTCACATTTGTAAGCCGCATCATAAAGATAGAAAGAGGGGCTCTGCTGATCGCACATTCTGAAAATATCCGGCGAATTCAGCGGAGAAAGTTTTACAGGCGCAAAATCAGCCTGCCGGTGTATGTACGGCGTGAAGGTGAAAGTACAAATCCAGTGCGAACGATGTGCACCGACCTCGGCGGAGGCGGCGCAAGCCTCATTAATACTGATGGGCGTTTTAAAACAGGCGACAGGCTCGAGCTCTACTTTCTTATTCAGGCACAGCGGGGACCACCCGGACAGAGATCTCAGCCGCGGATACATGTGCCAGGGGAGGTTATTCGGCTCTCAGGAGGAGAGCAAAGGGCGCATATCGTGTTCGATCCGCTTCCCGAAGCGGTAAGGGACCGAATAATCAAATACCTCTTTACAAAGAGGAGATCAAACACATGAAGAAAATATTTTCAAAAATCCTGGATACCTGTGCACCCCTCTTTCTGTCATGCTTTTTAACTATTATTGAAAACCGCACTTTCATGCGTTATAATTAAATAACCGGGTACGTCCGTATGTATCGTATTTTTTTCATCTTTTTGCTTTCACCAGGTATCAGAGGCATATCAAAATCACAGGAGGCAAACAATGAAAAAGACATGGATTACAACCTGTATTTTCATGGGGATGATTATTCTGTTTCTGCCTGGTTTTGCGTGGTCGCAGACGCAGTATCAATCCCTGCAGTCACAGACGAGCTTCGGACTATTTGAAAATGCGTTCGACGCTGCGTTCAACCCGACCGACGCAAAGCCGGAACCAACCTTTTCGACGCTCGAGCAGAACTACTTCTTCGGCGGGCTGACAAACTTTTCCGAGCTCCCCAACACCTACTCGTTTACCATGGTGCCGCTCCGGCTCGGCTACTACCATACGGGATCGATGCCCTGGTCGGGATTATCCGACATCCTGGTCGATACAACCTCATCAACGCGGAGTAACGGAATCACTCCCACTACTGCCACCAAGGCAGTAACCGTCGGAACGACCACCACGAACTACACGTGGGTAACGCAGGAGACCGACAACCAGTACGATCGTCTTGAGGCCTGGGACACAGCCCTCGGCGGACAGTTTTTGATCGGTCTCGGGTTTGTCAATACCGGTCTCGGTGTGCGCTGGGACAACGAACAAAACGCGTCCGGCGCCGCCATCAATACATGGGCGGATGCAAACAGAACGATCACCGACACCTACTACTACGATCCGACCGCCGGCACGGTCGCGCCGTCGCCGATTTTGGACTATTCACGCACGAGAACCTACAGCATGCCGGACACTGATTCTACCGTTTACCTGCAGGTACCGGTATACGCCGAGCTGTTCGGCATACAGATGACTGCAGCCCTCACAGCCGCGTTCAACAGCAGCGACCAGTCCGTTACGAACGGGGAGGAAGAATTCACGGCACCACAGCAGCCGGGTGCAGGATCGTTCAACGGCGTTGTTGTTTCAAACTCGACAACAGATAAAACCGGGTATACCAACATTGACGCCGACATTATCCTGACCTTCGGGCCCCTTCTCGGGAATCATGAGAACAACCGGCTGGAGCTCGGTATCAACGGTGGAATAATGAAAAACAGGGCCGACACCTACGAAATGTTGTACGTCGTCCAGGATTACGACTACGCGGGAAGCGGTGCTCCTCTCACACCGGTGAATAACGGCAGTATGACCGATCAGAGCACTACAACAAAACGGAACGGAACAACCGGATACGATATCAACGTTTCAGCCCAGCATTACTTCTACTGGGATATCGGCACGCCGCTGACGCTCGGCATTGCCCCGAAATTACAGGTAGGTATTGCGTACACCCCACCTGTCAGCACATACAGTACAGAGTCGGTAGCCGTTGTTAAATCGGACCTTACCGGAAACGGCGTGTACACGGATGCGGGAGACCAGGTCGTCACCACCACGACGACCTACAGCAACAACGATGACGGCGGAAACTCCGATATCGTCGATTCGGTGACCCTTCCCTCTGCGCTGCGGTTCAAACCGGAACGGTGGCCGATAGGAATAACCTTCGGTAGCGAGCTTGGCGTCTCCTTTACCGCGCGCACGGTCAAGGACAAGTCGAACACCACCCAGACCACCGTACAGACCGCAGACGGAACAGGAACGGTCACAGGTACGACCACCACAACTGCAGGCGACAGCTACACGAAAAATAGCTTTACAACCGTCTGGTCTTTCACGAGCGACTACCAGTTTGCCCTGAACTTCTTCCTTTCTAAAAACGCAACACTGGACGTTGTTCTCGACCAATACGGGGGCGCCTTTGCACTGTACGCCCAGGCAATTATCGCTCTGCCCTGAAACAACACGCAGGACCCCGATGCAATACGGGCCCGGCTGACCGAGCCGGGCCCTTTTAAGTAAATTAGAACAAGTTAGTTGTGATACTCGGTCCTTCAAAAGGACTTGCGCCGCTTTTTATTGCACAGGCAGCCTGATCTCTATCCGCATGCGAACTGTGATAGCCTTCTTTTCTGCTTCTCCAATGGGTGGGATTTGTATCTCACCGTAGCCTCCGAGCTTATCCAAGAAATCGTTAATATGGGAGCTGGGAATGTCAGCCGTTACCACGAGGGGTTGATCTGAGGTGTTCGGAAAGCTCTTCGCCACAACCGTTCCGCCTTCAGACTGAACCAGGCCGAATAGTAGATCTGCCGCCTTCTCGAACGCCGAATTTTCGGTTTCTCCTGCAGGTCTTTCCTGTACCTGTTTAACGGATGCTTTTCGACCCTGAGTTTTCGAAACCAATGCAGTCTCCTCCTGATCCGAGACAACAGCCCGTTCCTGCAGGTTGGCCTCTTCTCCAGTCTTAAGCGGAGCGTTGGAAGCGGCCTTCAATTCTTTGCTGTACTCAGAAGGCACCTGTTCCGCAGCTGCCGGTGATGCTTTCAGGGCTTCCTCTTCTTGCTTCATTTCACCCGTCAACACCATAACAACAGTCAACTCCGTTGCAGGTCGCAACACGCCCGGTCTACCTCCCTCAAGAAGGGTTTCAGCACTCCCTGCTTTCGATTCCCTCTTCCTTTCAGGAGCAGAAGGTCTTTCTGATGAAACG
>CAZGJW010000008.1:0-46217 GCA_964525675.1 uncultured Spirochaetota bacterium | reverse complement strand
TGTTGATACTCGGTCCCAAGAGGATGTATCCCAAGAGGATGTATCCCAAGAGGATGTATCCCAAGAGGATATATCCCGGGGGGATGTATCCTGTAAAGGACATGCGCCACTTCTAAATTGCGTTTGAAAAGTTTCTGGGCCGAAGGGCATAATTATTAAAAGACCCTGTAAATAAAATATGACTGTACGTTCACGGAAAAGTCGTTACGGTTACCCTGTTATGAAAATAGAACAGTGTGAAACGGCCCGGTATTTTCATAATCTGTGTTAAGCGCTTCACGATACGGTAAGTAACGGTATATATGCAGTACTAATGGAAGGGGTATGTAATGGCAGGTAATCCGAACATAGCCGATGTCGAAATATTGAAAGAAATCGCCCGGGACCTTCGCTGCGAAATTCTCGAAATGACCACACGGGCGGGATCGGGGCATCCGTCGAGCTCGTTCTCATCCGTGGAGATCTGCACGACTCTCTTTTTCGGTGGAGTCCTCAATTACAGATCGGACAAGCCGGATTGGCCTGAACGCGACCGCTTTATCATGAGCAAGGGGCATGCGGCTCCGCTTCTCTATGCGGTGCTTGCGCGGGCCGGGTATTTTGATAAAAGCGAGCTCAGAAGGCTTCGTGAGATAAAAAGCCCTGTTCAGGGCCATCCAATTAAGGGAACGATGCCCGGGGTCGAGGCAACGACGGGTTCACTCGGCCAGGGACTTTCGACCGGCATCGGGCATGTGCTCGGTGCGCGGTTGAATAGGCTCGACTACCGGGTGTACGTGCTTCTCGGAGACGGGGAATGCGAGGAGGGGCAGGTCTGGGAGGCTGCGATGGCGGCTTCGCATTTCAAAACAGATACCCTGACCGCCGTACTCGACTACAACAAGTACCAGGAGACAGGACCGATCGCCCGGGAAATGGCGCTCGAACCGCTCGTGAAGAAATGGCAAAGCTTCGGCTGGGAGGTGTTCGAGGCGGACGGGCATGATTTTAAGGATCTGCTGAAAAAATTAAATGCGGCGAAGTCTGAAAAGCAGAAGCCTTCTATTATTGTTGCGCATACCGTAAAGGGAAAGGGTGTCTCATTTGTTGAAGCTGATTACACCTTTCACGGAAGGGTGCTGAAGGGCGAGCAGGCTGAACAGGCCAGAAAGGAGCTGTTATGCGAATAGGTGAAAAAGCCGGGCTGAAAGAGAGCAGGCCCCTTCGGGATATATTCGGGGAGGCCCTGCTGGAGGTTGCCCAGCAGAACGAGAAGGTTGTCGTTCTGGACGGTGATCTCGGGAATTCCACGAAGGCGGATCTTGTTCGAAATAAGTTTCCCGAGAGGTTTTTCAATATCGGGATTGCGGAGAGCAACCTTACCTGTATCGGTTCGGGGCTTGCCGCCTGTGGATTCATCCCTTTTATCGTAAGCTTTTCTTCCTTTTTGCTCTGCAATGCCTACGACCAGATTCGATTGGCTATCGCAATGTCCAACGCGAATGCAAAGGTTGTGGGGAGCCACGGCGGTATTACCCTTGGCAAGGACGGGCCGACCCAGATGGGTATAGAGGATTTCGCCCTGGTCGGCGGTATGCCGACCTTCGTCTTGCTTGTGCCCTCCGATCCGGTGTCAATGCGATGGGCGGTGCATGCGGCAGCAGACCATGTGGGCCCTGTTTTCCTCAGGTCGAGCAGAGTGGCCATGCCGTTTATCTATCAGAAGGATACATCCTTTGAGATTGGGAAGGCCAGGACCGTGCGTGAGGGTGAGGACCTTACGATTATCGGGTGCGGGCTTATGGTATCGACGGCGCTCGACGCAGCTGCTCATCTTGCGGACAGGGGCATTGAGGCACGTGTGATAGACATGCATACCCTCCGGCCCATGGATAGCGAGGCAATCGTCCGAGCGGCGAAAGAAACAGGCGCGATCGTCACCGCCGAAGAGCACCTGTTGACGGGCGGGATGGGGAGCAACATTGCGCGAATCGCCTCTCGGGAATATGCCGTACCCATGCGTTTCGTTGGTCTTGCAGACACGTATACGGAATCAGCGGATCCGGACGACCTGCTCGTTAAATACCATCTGACCGCCCATGATATCGTACAGGCGGCACTGCAGGTACTCGAGGCAAAGGCGGGGAGGGCGAAATGATATACAGAGAACTGGGCAAGCTCGAGGAGGAGGGAAAACATATAACAATTGGCATGAGCGGTGCCGGCTGGATGGGAAGCGGCTTTATTGCACAGATGCGGCATGTACCGGGGATGAGGGTCGCGGTGCTTGCGGACGAGGATACCAAAAAGGCGTATTCGGTTTTTACCGGCTCGGGTGTCGAAGAGGAAGATGTAGTTCAGACGGACAGTCCAGGCCGAGCTGCAGATGCTGTTCGGACTGGTAAGTGCGTCGTAACCGGTGATTACACGCTTGCAGCAGGAAAGAAGGGGGTTTTATACACCGTCTCATCCGGTGATGAGCGAAAGCTGAACGCCTTGCCTGTCGGGCTTGCGCCCGGTGCTCGTATGAAAAGAGATGTCTGGAAGGATAAGCTAATAACCTGGGATGATGTGGAGCTTGACGAATCGAGCATACTGGTGCGGCTGAGAAGGATGCAGGATGGTCTCTGATAACTGCAACTGATCGGGAGCTTCCTGCGCTGTGCGTGGTGAGCAGTGTCGTTCCAGCCTTTGTGATATGACCGAGAGTACTGAGACGTGTGCTGCCGTTTTTAATATAGTACTGTTTTCAAAGGGGAAAGGGGGTATAGACTGTGCGATATGTAACATTCGGTGAGATCATGCTCCGTCTGAAACCTCCCGGGTTCGAACGGTTTTTACAGAGCCCCCGGCTTGAAGCGACCTTCGGGGGTGCCGAGTCGAATGTTGCCGCAGGCCTTGCGGGCTTCGGCCTCGAAACATCTTTTATCACCCTTCTGCCGACGAATAAAATCGGTGATGCGTGTGTGGCCGAGCTTAGAAAACACAACATCAATACATCCTGGGTTGTTCGAAAAGGAGATCGCATCGGGATCTATTTTCTGGAGCAGGGAAACAACCAGCGGCCGTCGAGTGTCATTTACGACCGGTCCCGTTCTGCTATTGCCGGGATAGAGCCGGGTGATATAGACTGGAAATCGGCATTGAATGGGTGCGGCTGGTTTCACATCTCCGGGATTACTCCCGCCCTGTCATTAGGAGCGGCCGGTCAGGCAGCAGAGGCGGCTCGGACAGCCCGGGAGATGGGTGCAACTGTTTCATGTGATCTGAACTTCAGGAAGAAGCTCTGGAAGTACGGCAAATCAGCCCCGGAGGTTATGCGTGAGCTCATGGGCTATGTGGACATTGCAGTCGGGAACGAGGAGGATGTGCAGAAATCCCTCGGAATCGAGGCGAATGTGGACGTTGAAAGCGGCTCGATAGATATTGAGCGCTACAGGATCCTTACGGGTGCTGTTCTCGATCAGTTCAGGATGTTGAAAAAGATTGCGGTCACCATCCGTACAAGCCTGTCGGCCGACAGTAACCTGTGGCAGGCGGCCCTCAATAATCGGCGTGATTATATCGTGTCCCGGGAGTATAAAATCAGGGATATCATCGACCGTGTCGGCTCAGGTGACGCTTTTTGTGCAGGCCTTGTCTACGGACTGAGTCTTCTCGATGATGACAGAGAGGCGCTGGAGTTTGCGGCCGCTTCCGGGTGCCTGAAACATTCGGTTCACGGAGATTTCTCGCTTGCAACAGTGGAAGAAGTGATGAATCTTGTACGCGGCAGCGGTTCCGGGAGAATACAGCGCTGAATAAACGTCCGTCGGCTTCATCAGTGAGCTCCGTTTCTCAGAGGCATGCATATGTGTACCCCGGTCGGTTTTTCTCTAACTCAGAACAATAACCAGAAATGAGACTGTCACCGATGATAATACCGCGGGAACGAGTCCCCCTTTGAACCATGATACGGCGACTGCAGCTGTCATACCGGCAAGCGCGGCAAGCGGAAATCCCGGAACTGCATGGATTACGCCGGGAAAGATAAGTGCGCCGAGCGCTGCATACGGCAGGTATAAAAAAACACGCCGCACAAAAGAGGAGGGCTGCCTATTTCTCAGGAATTGGAGCGGTATGTACCTCGGCAGGTAGGTAACAACAGCCATCAGGATAATAATAATCCATACCCTCATTCTTCAGCCTCCCGCACTGTTCCACCTATTGCAGCTCCAAGTATAGATGCTGCGATGATTGCAATGACGAGCGACCAGCCTATCGGCATAAAGAGATTAAGAAGTGTATTGAGCCCTGCGGCTGACCCCGCGATTAATGCAACGGCGACGGACTTTTTCAGTTGCCCGATGAGGAGAGCACCGAACAGAGCGTATAGCACGATGCCCATACTTTTCTGGAGGGCCTCGGGAATAAACGATCCAGCGATATAGCCGAGCGCGGTACCGCAAACCCAGCTCGAGTATGCGGTTATTTCGAGACCGAGCATAAAACCGGGAGAGAGTCTATGATCGCCGGTTGCCGCTACTGTGAATGTTTCATCGGTTATACCGAAGGCGATCAAAAAGAGAACATGCCAGCGTATTATTTTCATACGATGTGCGAGGGCCGTGCTCATCAAAAAATGACGGAAATTCATAAGAAAGGTCACGGTCACCACCTCAGCGGTGAGGGCCCCGTTCGTTATCAGCTGGACCGCCATGAACTGGCTTGCGCCCGCGAATACGAATGCAGAAAATCCCACCGTCTGCAGGGGGGAGAACTGTTCGGAGGCGAGGAGGCCAAAGGTCAGGGCGATTGGAAAGTATCCGATGACTATCCCGACGCTCGAAAAAACTCCTCTCAAAAACTGCGACTGTACAGCGCTTTTCATAATTTTATATTCAAACGCTCCTGTTGAATGTACATTCTATTTAAGAGATGGTTTCCTGTTATGTCAAATAAAAAAACAGCAAACCGCAAAAATAATGCATTTGTGAAGGCGGCAGCCTTTGTCCTGAGCAGTGTATTTCCGAATAGATGTGTCTTCTGCCACGAAGACCTTGCACAGGGATGCTGCATATGCACTAATTGTATCGATACCCTCGAATACATTGGGAAAGACCGCTGTCAGCGATGCGGTGCCCCGCTTTTTATGCAACCGGTATCAGGATCTGGCAACTGTGTTCAATGTGAGGGCGCCTCTTATGCTTTCCGCAGAAACGAATCAATGGGCCTTTTCACCGGCCGGATTCGGAAACTCATTCATCTTTTCAAGTTCGAAGATCGGCGGTCACTCGGGGGCGTATTTGCGGCTCTCGCCCTCACACGTGAATCTGGACTTCGACGGTATATCTCAGATCATGAGGTTTTCGTGCCTGTTCCCCTTGCATCCTCCCGGCACGATACGCGCGGCTACAATCAGTCGTTCCTTATTGCGCGTGAACTTTCACGGCTGTTGTCTGTCAACTGCCGCAAAAAATCAGTTGTGAGGAGTGGACGCTCCCTTCCGCAAAGCAGTATTGGACACCTCCCCGACAGGTTTGACAATATGAAGGATCGATTCGCCGTCAGGCGAAGGGAGGAGAAGTATATCAAAAACCGTGATGTCCTGCTGATCGATGATGTTCTGACGAGCGGTGCTACCGCTTCGGCATGCGCGCAGGCGCTTTTAGACGCAGGTGCACGTACTGTTGATCTTTTCACGGTGGCACGGGCGATCAAGGGCGGAAAAACAACCAGGCCAGCTGAAAAGGTGAATGCCCCCCAGGCATAATCGGGCCTTGTTATTTACTTTTTTATAAAAAGGTCGATAATAAGATTCAGATAAATAATACAAATCTCTTTCGATCTGATGAATCGGATGTCCTGTGCTCGGAAGAATTTTAAGCGGCCCACGTCCCTGGCGTGGCCGAGTGTCACAACTAACTTGTTCGAAGTTACTTAAAAGTGGTTTACGTCCCCTCAGACCGAATATCATAAAGTAACTTCGCGAGAAGTTACCTAGAAGATAAAGAGGGCTTGAAAATCCAACGGTTGCACAAGCAGGATCATGGCTAAGCTTATTGTACGTTATCCGAACAACGTAATCAAAGAGGTGGAATTTAACCAGGCCCGATACAGAATCGGGCGAGCGGAAGATAACGACCTGGTACTCGAAAATGATGAAGTCGAAGACTATCAGGCAGAAGTTGAAACATCCGGTGGTGCATATACGGTTGTCGACGTCTCTCAAAGCAAGAACGTAACTGTCAACGGAAAGAACGTCGAACGAGTTGCTATTACCTACGGCGACAGGATTTCACTCGGGCCTGTGGTTGCGCTGTTCTATCCGTCGAAGAAGGAAAAGGTGACTGATAAAACCAAGCTTGCACTTTATATCGGCGCGGGCGCGGGAATAATTATCATCTCCATTGCGATGATATTCTTTTTTACCTCGCGCCAGATATCTTCTGTTGTATCCGGGCAGATTACTGTAACCGGAGAAAAACCGGGGGTTGAGGTTGGTGTGAAGGCTCCTGAAGGTGGGGTCGTTGAAAATATTCCGGAAGGAGAGACCCCCGGGGGGACCGGGATCAGCAGACGTCTTATACAAAATCAGAGAAGAGAAGAGGCGAAAGTCGGGGGAGAAGCGATTTCAGAAGAGGGTGGGGGTACGAAAAGCGCCGAATCCGGTCGAGGTCTTGCACTATTCAGACACAGGCGGGTTACCGTGGCCCTTCCGGAACCTGACCCACTCAGTATCAGGAGACGGAATGCCATTGCCGTTCCCAGAGGTTTCAGGAGGCTCTTTTTCAGAAAGACAGTTATTCCGGTGAAAATGCCTGCTCTGGTTAAAAAAGGGGAGGAAACAGTACCCGAACAGCCATTGAAAACGGCAGGTGGGGAGCCTGCTGGGGGAGCTCCCGGTGAAGAGCCGCTTCCAGTATCTGAAGCGCAGAAAGGTTTTTTTTCAAAAATGCTTTCCCCCATCCTGAGGCTTTTCGGTCGAGGAGAATCCGAACAGTTATCCGTCGAGGGTGTTCCCGAAGCTCCTGCTGTAACCGCCCCCGAGATTGCTCCCGGACTCGCTGGAGAGCCGGCAACAGGGGTTGAAACTCCGGCTCTGGGAACTATCGTCAGGAGACAGGAGCCTGAAAAACCTTCGGAGGAGGATATTCGCCGTATCGTCGATCCTCTCGCATTGATCAGGAGCATGGATGTTTCACAGATGAAGGAGACCCATTTTTCTGAGCAGCCGGTGTACAATGAAAATGAGATGAAGAAAATCGAAGAAGAATCTCCCTTTGACCATGTGCAGATATCCTCGGCTGAAAGTATCAACATGGATATTCTCTGGCAGTACCCGCTCATTCCGCGGGAAACCGGCGCCATAATTCGTACAGGCGCGCTGGGCCGGATTGATGATGACCGCACCATTGATGTTGTATTCGGGAATAAAAAGAATGAGTTGATTGCGCTGAGCGGGAAAAATGGTGACGAAATATTCAGCCAGGAACTCGCAGGGCCGTTTCTCGAGCCTCTGCTTGTTGATATCAACAAGGACAGGCTGCCGGAAGTAATAGTGACTTTTGAAGACGGATCGATAACGGCATTCACGGCAAACCTGGAGGAGATCTGGACGTATAGCGGTGGCCAGAAAATAACATCACTTCCAGTTGCTGTGGATGTCACTGGAGACAGTATTCCCGATTTTATATTTGAGACGTATGATATGGAGGTTGTTGCTGTAGACGGAAAAACCGGTTTCGAGATATGGAGGTTCTATGATGCGGACGGAGAGCTTTTATACTCACCTGTGGGAGTTGATTTAAACGATGATTCGACGACGGATATCGTATTTACTGCAGTCGATGGATCGCTATTTGCCGTTGATGGAAAAACAGGGTGGGGACTCTGGAAGGGGGATATTCTGGGAAGGCCTGCCGGGCCTTCTGCTGCCGCGGATCTTGATGGTGATGGCAATGTTGATCTCGTAAACATTACAAAAACAGGTATTATGAGCGCCTACGGGAGGAAAGGCAACCTGCTTTTTACCTGGGAAACGGGCTCGACATACAGCACAGGGCCGTCAATCGGTGATATAGACGGTGACGGGGAAAAGGACATAGTCTGCATCGATGACAACGGGCTTGTGCGGGCATACACCGGTGAAACACGCCGTGAAATATGGAATTTTCAATCGGACGACGGTACCTCTCTCGGGAGAATAGCTCTTGCCGACATCAATGCCGACGGGAGCCTGGATGTTGCCTTCACGACGTTTTCAGGCGCCATGTATGTGCTTGATGGAAAAACAGGTACTATACTCGGTATTTTCAATACAAATGCATACAGCTTTACAACGCCGATTGTATATGATATTAATCGGGATAAAAGGGAGGAAATTATCACCGGTGCATACAGCGGGGAGGTGTTTGCTCTCCAGATGGCAGACAGTAAAAGGGGGATGTTCTCATTCAAGCGCTCCTCCTGGGAGACTGTGAATCATGATATACACAATACGGGCTTTTCGGAAAGCTATCTGCCTCTTTTCAAGAAAAATCCATGGGACTGATCCTATGAAACACATTTTCGTAATTTTTATATCGACACTTTTCTTACTTCTGCCTTCGTTCTCCTTTGCATCTTCAAATGCTGACGATGCAGTACCGGATAGCGAACAGGCGTCCGCTGTTGAAAATTCCACCGACCGGTCTGATCCGTCCGGGCAAAATGATCCTCTTTCCATTATTGAAACCAGACGCAGCGAATCTGAAAAAGAAAAAGAAAAGAAAAAACCGCCGGAGGTGAAAAAGCCCGAAGGCGGGATTATAAAGGGTACACTGAAGGATGAAAGAGGCAATCCGGTACCGGGAGCTACCATTACCTGTTCAGATGAATCGGGAGCAATCCTCGAAAAAGCTGTAACCGATGCGATTGGCGCATATGAGTTTAAAAACCTTGAGTCAGGTACATATACGATTAATGCGTACTACAGCGGCTTTGTGCCTCCCCTGGAGATAAAATTCGAAAAAGGCACAGTCTCGCGGCCGCCGATCCCGACCGGTATTGAAGCAGTTGAAGTGGATCGGGGGTATGGTGAGGGCTCCATTATACGGGTCAGCTGGGATGCAATGGCAAACTCAACAGGGTACAGATGTGAGCTCTATATCAGAAATGAGAGAGAACCCGTGATGAAATATCCGGATATGGAGCAGAATTTTTGCGAGTTCGGCAACCTGGAAGTGAAGACCGAGTATCTGGTTCGGGTATACTCGAAGAACAACTCCGGTTACTCTTCTTCATATGCACTTGCACTCATACGGACAAAGAACAGGCCGCTGTCTGCTCCGTATGGGCTGGGTGTGATGTCGGCTCTCAACAACCAGGTCAATCTGATCTTCAACAGTTCAAATTCATCGGATGTTGCCAAATACGTTCTCCAGATACGGAAAGGAAAAGGGCCGTGGCTCTACTATACAAAAAAAGGTCTGTCCTCGAATAAAGGAGATGCATATGTTATCCAAAGCAAGAGCGGCGGACTTATTGCATATATAATTAATGACATCCTTGAAAACGGCGCGCCTCTTATTGAAAATAGCAGGCCCTATTCCTTCAGGGTCATGTCCGTTGATTCAGCCGGTTTGCTGAGCAGTCCGTCTTACCCTGTAACAGATATTGTACTCGAGGATACGGTCCCGCCCTCATCGCCCTTTAATATAACCTATAAGTTTATTACTGAAGACAGGGTGCGGATACACTGGGAAACGAAGGACAGTGATATAGAAAAGTTCAGGGTCTATTACGGCGTAACAAGAGACCGCTGGGATGGCATTGCATACACTTCGAAGGATTACCTCGATCTCCTGGTCAATAGAACGGCTCTGCAGGACAGGGGCCTCTACATTACCGTTACTGCAATCGACAGGGCAGGAAACGAGAGCAGGTACATGCCTGTCAGTGAAAGCGTCACCGCGCTTTCCGGCGGACCGATCGAGAAGGATATTATTCTACCTTCGGAAAAGATTTTCAGGGATGTGTCTCAGGCGGTTAGACAGCCACCGCCGAAAAAAGTCGTCCGCAAGACGCAGGAAATAAAAAAACCTACGGCACCGCCAAAACCGAAAAAGTACGATGCCGTTTATCTGAAGGAAAAGGGGTACAGCGTCGATAAGGGAGAAACTGCAGTATTGAGGGGCAGTATACTTTTTCCGGACAACGCAATTATTACGGTTAACACCGGAGGCACATTGATAGTCGAAGATGCCCAACTGGGGCCGGAAGGCAGTCTGTGGGGCGGCATCAGGTACCTTTCCGGATCGTCCGGATATATCCGCCAGTCTATCATTTCCGGTGCTGCAACGGGTATTGCCGTGCTGGACAACAAGAGTGGACTTTCATTTACGGATATCGGTGTGAATTATTGTAAGGAGAACGGTATTTTTGTCAAGAATAGTTCACTGAGTATCGATGTTGCTAACATCACGAATAATAATACGGGCGTTTTTGTCATGAACGGTGACCTTAAAATATCAAATGCGGATATAAACGGGAACTCAAAAGGGATATTAGCCAATAATTACCGGCTTGATGTGCAAAATACCATATTCAGGTACAATAAAAATTATGGAATACGGTTGTACGGTGGCGGAAAGATAACGGACAGTATTTTCGAGTCCAACCTTGTCGGTATTGTGTTCGAGGAAGGAAACGGCAGGGGAATTGTGACCGGATGTACCATAGAGAAAAATCGAATTGATGGAATAGTGGTTTCTGCATCGAATGCGGATATTCGCAGCAACAGTATTTCCGAGAACGGGCGCCATGGAATTTACTCCAGGGATGGGGCAAATCCGATCGTTGTGAAGAATGATATTATCAGCAATAAAAAATATGCTGTTGTGGGCGGCGGCAGGGTGAGCGGTTGTTTTATTGCATATAACAACGGCAGTATCTATACCGATGATACGCTGGAGAAGGGGAAACCCGATAATGTACTGAGCAGCTCATCATCAACTGTTATTAAACAGATTGTCGACGTAGATTATATTCAAGCACTGTCATACAACTCTGTTCTGCAGTAGTACGGATGCAACGCGTCCGGGTTGGTAAGGCGGGTTCTATTATAAATACGGATTGTCTTGTATGAGCATTGAAATTAAAGACAGAATCGGGTTTCTGCTACATTCATTGAAAACATCGAGAAAAACAATCGCAACCGTGCTCCTTATTGCCACTTTCGTCGCGATTTTTTTGTTTATTTGCGGGTCATTCTATTTTCTCTTCCGATACTACGAATCAATAAACAACGCATACTATGAGTCAATTATAAAAGGGGTGTATTCGTTCCAGGATGAAATTATCCGTCGAAACTCGTACAGAGACGATGTAACGCGCATTACACGTACACTCCTGAAAAACAGCGGCGTGAAACAGGCCTGGGTGACCGACCGGGACGGCCGGCTGATTTTTCATACCGATTCGTCTGTACTCGATGATTACCGCTCCAGACGTCTTCCGGCCGAGTATCATGATAGTATTGAACAGGTCTGGCAGTTTCAGGATGGATACCCCCTGATGAAGGTCGTCCCGCTGAAGGGGAACGTCCCTTTGAAGGGGCAGGTTATGCAGAGAATCTCTTTTCCACTGTACCCTTTCGGGATGGAAGATGTGGATTTCATCATGGGAATGGATGTGAAACGGTTTATTAAACTGCCTGACCATTTGCAGCTGTTTTTGCCATTTGCAGGTGGGTATATCGTTTTGTCGGTTCTCCTGTTGTTTCTCCCCTCTTTTTTACTGATCAGAGGAAAACTGCAGTCTATTGAATCGCAGGCCGGTTTTTTCATGAGCAGGGTCCAGGCGAAGCCGACAGTACCCGAAGCTTCACCTGAAGCGCCGGGTGATTCAGCCTCTGTCCAGGCGAGGTCTGAACAGTTGCAGGCAGCCGGGACTGCCGCCCAGAAACCTTCCCCTCAAACTTCTTCAGCAGGAACTGGTACAGTGGAGGCTACTCCTGCAGAACCAGTCACCGTGGCCCGTACTACCACTGCTGAGGAACAAAAACCGAAACTGGAAGTAAAGGAGGAGGCGAAAGAAGAAGTAAAAGGGGGGAGTATAAAAGATGAGGTGAAAAAGAAAGTCAAAGACACCGCCTCTGAAAAGGAAACACAAAAACCTGCGGCAGAGAAAAAAGCAGCAGAAATGAAACCGGCCGAAGGCGACAAGATGCGGGAGACCTTTTTAAAACTAAAGGCCATTAATTTCAAGAAACAGGCTGTCGAGCTTTTGTTTGTACAGGCGAACAGCTATATTTTTCATTCCACCGGGGTAGAGGGAACGTATCAATTTTATCATCAAACGGGAAAAAGCCATTTTTATTTAGCCTACAGCTCACCGCCCGGCAACCCCGAGGCTTTGTACGAACAGATTCCAAGCCTTCGGGCCGGTTTTCGCAGGTCTCTCAAGGAAGATGTTCAGTTGAAAAATCTTCTTGTGCAGTATAACAATCTCTGTCTCGCGCGGAATCTGCCGATCGATCTATCCATTATTCATATAGAAGAAAACACGAAAGGCGTTGAATATTCTTCATGCGGTCGTGGAAAGGCTATCTATCTCAAGCATGGTGAAGAAGAGGTGAAAACGCTTGAACTTGATAACCCTCAGCTTGGAAAGCTCCAGAAGGAGGATTTTGCTGCTCAGATAGAGATTGCCGATATTCGGTTCGACAGTGACGATATTTTCGTTATGCTTCCGTCAGATGCTGAAGAGATAAAGATCGATAATACAGACCTAGATTCTCTAGTAGGTATAACGATAGTACAGGATAGAGGCCTGAGTGCTCAGATCATCGGTATGGAAGCGGTGAATCAAATCGAATCATTGCCCGAAGAGCAGAAAAGATCTTTGCCTGAAACAGGATTTACCGTGCTGAAGTTTCTCTAAGGCATCTGAAATAAAATCTGTCGTTGAGCATCATTGCGGGATTTTTTAATTTTAAAGCACTTGACATTTGAAAAATGTTGTAGTATTTTTAGTGTGCTCGGTATACAGAGATAGTGTTTGTACCTCAAGAGTCGCGGTGCCGGCTCTTTTTTTATTGCACTTTTCACCATTTTTGGTGTAGACAATGGGCAGGCTGGATGCAACATTGCTTTCGGAGCTCGAGAAAATAACCGGGCCTTTGAATATATCTGTTGTCGAGCTTATTACGGCAGGTGGCAGGGGAGGACTGCAAATCAAAGTCGTTATCGACAAGGGGGGTGGCGTTTCTCTCAACGACTGCGAACGAGTCACGAGGCTGTTCAATGAAAGGCTTTCAATACTGTCGCAGATCGACATCGAGGACTACACTCTGGAAGTCTCCTCACCGGGTACGAAGAGAATATTTAAAAACAGAAAGGAATACAACCTGTTTAAAGGACGCCGTGTAAAGGTTATCCTTGAAAAGCCTGTCGAAAAGGGAGGCCCAGCGGTTATTCATGGTATACTGGAAGGGATGAAGAACGATAACATTGTGCTTACGGTTGACGGAAAACCATTTTCAATCCCTCTGGCTAATATACATAAAACCAAATTAAACGGGTAAGGGAGGAAATATGGCAAACGAGTTAGGTGAAGCAGTCAAACAGCTCGTTGCTGACAAAGGTATCTCGGAGGATCTCATATTAAAGACAATCGAGATGGCTCTCCTCGCTGCATATAAGAAGAAGTTCGGCACTACTTCAAATGCGGAAACCATTATTGATGAAGAGAATGACGTCGTAAAGATTTACTCAAAGAAAGAGATCGTCGAGGATGTTGAGGACCCCGTGTTTCAGATCAGCATCGAGGAAGCGCAGGACCTTGTGTCGGGCGCAGAGAAGGGCGATGAGCTTCTTATCGAACTGAAACCTGAAGATTTCGGAAGAATTGCAGCACAAACCGCAAAACAGGTGGTCAGGCAGAGACTCCGTGAGATTGAAAAAGACGTCGTGTATAACGAATTCAAGCAGCGCGAGGGAGAGATGATCGTCGGCTATTTCCAGCGGGAACGAGCCGGAACAATTTATGTCAATCTGGGAAAAGCCGAAGGCATCATGCCCAGGAGCCAGCAGTCTCCAAGAGAGAGTTATGCGGTCGGGGAACGTATCAAGGCTCTGGTACTCGAGGTCAGGAAGGGCACAAAGGGGCCCCAGATTATCCTTTCACGAAGTCATCCCAGTTTTGTAAAAAAAATATTTGAGCTCGAAGTACCCGAGGTCGCCGACGGCACGATCGACATCAAAAATATTGTCCGTGATCCGGGCTATCGCACCAAAGTCGCGGTTTACTCACTTCGGGAGGAGGTCGACCCTGTCGGCGCCTGTGTCGGACTGAAGGGGATACGGATACAGGCTATTGTGGGAGAACTTGAAGGTGAGAAAATAGATATTCTCAAATGGGACCCGGATATACGCAGGTATATTTCAAACGCCATGAATCCTGTAAAGTTGAGCAAGGTGATATTTACGGATGAGGAAAACAGAGAAGCGCTCATCGTAGTCCCTGATTCACAGCTTTCCATCGCCATAGGCAGGCAGGGCCAGAATATACGGCTTGTCTCGAAGCTTGTCGGGTTGCGGCTCGATGTCATGCCCGAAAAGGAGTTCGAAACCTCTGAATACGCTGAATTTGCCCGTAAGGCCGCGGATGAGCTCTTCAGCATCCAGGAGGAAGAAGCAGAAGTTGTTACTGTGAAGGATATTCCGGGCATACCCTCAAAAACTCTCGAAGTGCTTGAAAATGCTAGTCTTCTGAATATAGAAGATATTATTGATAAGAGTGTACAGAATCTTGTTGAAATCGAAGGAATGAAGGAGGAAATGGCAAAGGAGCTTCTCGCTACTCTTTCGAATAACATTGAGGTTGTCGAGGAAGAACTTGTGAAAACAGAGGCTAGTGAGGAAACTGAGGAGGAGTACTACGAGTGCCCGGGTTGCGGCGGAAGAATAACTGAAGAGATGGATAAGTGTCCGAACTGCGGCGTTGAGCTGATTTTTAAAGACGAAGACGGGGAAGAGTGATACTTTGTGCATAAGGATATGAGGTAAAATATGCGTGTTCATGAATTGGCAAAAAGTGCGGAGCTTGATACAAAAGAGGTTATAAAAATTCTTAGCTCCCTCGGCATCAAAAACAAAAAATCCGCAAATAAGCTGAGCACCCAGGAACTTGGCAGGTTCCATGAATACGTTGAGAATAATTTGAAAAAGCGCCCTGAGGTCGCACTCATTAAAAAGAAGGAAAAGGAAGAACCTGAAGAGCACAAAAAAATAGTTATTAAAAAAAAGAAGGTCATAATTTTAAAAAAGCCGCATAAAGCGGAACCGAAAAAGGTGGAGGTCGGTGCAAAAAAGAAAAAAACTGCAGCGCCTGCTCCTGTGTCTGAAAGTGCAAAAACGGCCAGAAAGGAAAAGCCGGAAAAGGTTCGGCCTGCGGCCCGGTCGAAACGTCTATCGAAAACAGAAGAAAAGAAATCTCATTTCAAACTGAAGGAAAAAACAGCTGCGGCAAATAAAGAAAAGGAAGCCGGTAAGAAGTTTATCAAGAAAAAACACGGATATAGAAGGTATCTGAAGGAAGAGGAAGAAAAGGAGCATCTTGATAAACTACTTCAATATAAAAAGAAAGGCGCTCGGCCGATAACCGCAAACCCCATCCCCAAGGAAATCGAGATTCTTGAAACCGTATCCGTTGGTGAGCTCGCCCGCAAGATGAATCTCAAGGCAAGCGATCTTATCTCAAAACTCATTACGCTCGGTGTGATGGCACGCATCAACGATCAGATTGATTCCGAAACCGCCACACTTGTGGCCGAAGAGTATGGATGCAACACAAAAGTCATCTCTCTGTATGATGAAACAGTCATCGAGGAGGAGGAGGATCGGCCTGAGGATTTGAAACCGAGGCCCCCCGTGGTGACGGTAATGGGGCATGTGGATCACGGAAAGACAAAACTTTTAGATGCTATCCGAAACACAAATGTTGTTGATACGGAATCCGGCGGAATCACACAACATATCGGCGCATACAAGGTGCATCTGAAGGACAGGGAAATTGTGTTCATCGATACGCCCGGCCATGAAGCGTTTACCAGGATGAGGGCGCGTGGAGCAAGGGTCACGGATATTGTTGTTTTAGTTGTTGCCGTTGACGACGGAGTAATGCCGCAGACTATCGAGGCTATTGATCATGCAAAAGAAGCAGAAGTGCCGATTGTGGTAGCGCTGAATAAAATCGATTTAAAGGGTGCGAACCCGGACAAGGTGCGGACAGAACTCTCTGAGAAGAATGTGGTTCCGGAGGAATGGGGTGGCGATACGCTCATGGTTGAAGTATCCGCGCTGCAGAAAAAAGGGATAGATAATCTTCTGGAAACCATTGTTCTGCAGGCCGATATGCTCGATCTGCGGGCAAGTCCTGAAAGGCGTGCAAATGGCACAGTAATCGAGTCCAAGATCGACCCGGGGAGAGGGATTGTATCGACAATTCTCATGAGTACGGGGACACTCAGACAGCAGGACCCCTTTGTTGCCGGTGTTTATCCGGGCCGTGTGCGGGCCATGTTCGACGACAACGGAAAGCCGGTCAAGAATGCGTTTCCCTCAGATCCTGTTGAGGTCGTCGGATTCTCCGGATTACCGGTCGCAGGTGATCCGTTTCAGGTAACTGAAAGTGAAAAACTGGCCAAGCAGATCGGCCAGAAGAGACAGGAGCTGAAGCGTCTCGAGGAATCGAAAAACGTTAAGAAGGTGACACTTGAAAATCTCTATGATCAGATCAGGGAAGGGGAGATTCAGGAGCTCAAGGTTATCATAAAGGCGGACGTGCAGGGCTCCGCTGAAGCACTCAAAGACTCCCTAATGAAGCTTTCGACTTCTCAAATCAGACTCAACTGTATACATGCAGGAGTCGGGGCAGTGAATGAAACTGATATTATTCTCGCATCTGCTTCAAACGCGTTGATTATCAGCTTCAGTGTTCGGCCCAATGCGAGAGCTGCAGAAATGGCTAAAAAGGAGAAGGTCGAAATCAGGAAGTACAGCATTATTTACGATGTTATCGAGGATGTTCGGGCTGCAATGGAGGGGCTTCTCGCACCTGAGCTTCGTGAGGAGATTATCGGCAGTGGTGAAGTGAGAAAGGTGATCAGGGTATCGAGGGTCGGTAATATAGCCGGAACCTATGTCAACTCAGGCAGAATCACCAGAACAGCAGGTGTCCGTCTTATTCGCGATGGGATCGAACTGTACAGCGGAAATATTGCGAGCCTGAGACGGTTCAAGGATGATGAAAAAGAGGTCGCTGCAGGGTATGAGTGCGGCATAAAGATAGAGAATTATGACGATATTAAGGAAGGTGATACTATCGAAGCATTTATTATACATGAGATAGCGCAGAAACTCGATACCAGGGCATGATGCAGATGGATTTTCGGTCCAGAAAAATTGAGGAATTAATTAAAATAAAACTGTCCTCACTCCTTTTAAAAGGGTTGAAGGATCCCCGCCTCGATTCTTTCATTACTATTCTCGATGTTATGCTGTCCAAAGACAGGCGGTCTGCAAAGATTATTGTCTCTGTTATCGGCTCGGATAAGGAGCAGGGCGATGTAATCGATGGGCTCAGGAGTGCTCGCGGTTATATTCAAAAGAGGCTGAGCAAGCAAATCAGGGTGAAGTATTTCCCGCATCTGTTTTTCATACTCGATAATAAAACCGAGGAGAGAGTCAGGCTCGTCCATAAAATCAATGAAAGTGGTTCACAGTAGGCTGCCGGTATGCGGGTCTGCGTTCCAGTTTGGAGAATATGACAACTCAGCAAAAGAAGAACGACATCTGGAAAAAAATTGTTGAAGCACAGAGAGTAGTACTTACGACTCATGTTCGCCCTGATGGTGACGGCATTGCGTCCGAGCTTGCGCTGTACATTATTCTTACATCGATGGGCAAAAAAGTATTCATCGTTAATCAGGATAAAACCCCCGAGATGTATGCATGGCTGCCTCATGCGGATACTATTCATTCCTACGCGAAAAATGGTCCGTGGAACGAGAATAATATAGATCTTGTTGTTTTGCTCGACTGTGCAGCCGAGACCAGGGTCGGCAGCGTCTATCAGTATATCAAAGAAGCGGCATGTATACTCTGCATAGATCATCATGAGAATTCGATCGACGACGACGAATGTTATATAGACGTATCGGCCTCGAGTATCGGGGAAATTCTCTACAAGATTATCCCGGGGGTCGAGGACTATCTCGATCATGATGTCGCCACCTGCCTCTACACGTCGATTCTTACCGATACCGGTTCATTTGCCTATTCCAATACAAGTGAAGGAGTTTTCAGGATAGCCTCACGGCTCATAGAATGTGGGGTTCAACCGGCTGAGACGTACAGAAACATATACTGCAAAAAGAAAGCTACGCATTTCAAACTACTCAGCAGGGCGCTAGGGCTGATGAAAACCGAATCATCGGGGAAGATCGTGCATATCTCGCTTCCCAGTTCGGTTTACAGAGAAACCGGCGCCGATGAAGAAGACAATGAGGGCATACTCGAGGTGGTTCGGGGTTTTAAAAATATCGAGCTCATAATACTTATACGTCAGCTCGACGCACACCAGGTCAAGGTCAGCCTGAGATCTACGGACAACATCAACTGTAATGCACTTGCCTTGCTTTTTGGAGGTGGGGGGCATTTTAAAGCGAGCGGGTTCGTGCTCGATGGGGAAGTTGAAGAGATCGGCACTTCGGTTATTTCCAGAATATTGAGAGAGGTTTCAGAGAGGAAATGGATGTAGATGGTATTCTTCTTGTTGATAAGGAAGCAGGCCGCACATCCTTTGAAACGCTTAAAATAGTAAAAAAGAGCCTCGGTGTGAAAAAGGCAGGACATGCGGGAACTCTCGATAAGTTCGCGTCTGGTCTGCTTATAGTATGCATCAACAGAGGTACTTCGGTGCAGAACCTGTTGATGTCCCAGTTCAAGAAGTACAGAGCTCAGATTTATCTCGGTGTGGAGACGGATACCCTCGATCGATATGGAAGGATCATTAAGACAGGTCCTGCGCGTGGAGCTCCGCGTATACGGGTGGAACAGGTCCTTTCAGAGTTCATTGGTGTAATCGATCAGATTCCCCCAGTATTCTCAGCGATTCGGTACGGGGGGAAACGGCTGTATAAAAGGGCGCTAAACGGCGAATCCGTGGATATAAGACCTAGAACGGTTGAAATCAGGCGGATAGAATGTATCGGCATCGAACGGAACAGGATCTTAATTGAAGTAGTCTGCTCAAAAGGGACCTATATACGGTCACTTGCACGTGATGTGGCAGAATCTCTGGGAACATGCGGGTTTCTCCAGGAGCTCAGAAGGCTTTCAATCGGCCGTTTTTCCGTGCAAGATGCATATAAGCCCGTAGATATTGACGGGACCGTCCCAATTATGCCTCTGCATGAGGCATTGGATCTATATCCCGGGTTTGAAGTAACGGGAGAGCAGATTCCCCTCATTTACAATGGTGTTCCTATTGAAAAGCTGATTTCAGCCGATCATCCGATACACAGGTTGCACGGGTATGTACGGCTTTTACATGCAGAGAGGCTTGTTGCTCTCGTAGAGGCGGGGCAAACCCTGCGGTATTACAGGGTGTTCATACATAACTGACTACTGCTCCGGAAATGTTGGTGAGAGGGCTTCCCACGGTCTACATATGAACAGGAAGTCTGAGTAAGGATAACGTGGTGTATATTATCGAGGTTATCAAGAGGATGGAGGAATTCCATGGGAAAGTCGCTCTCACTATCGGAAATTTCGATGGCTTTCATCGCGGGCATCTGCGCATCCTCCGCACCCTTGTACAGACATCAAAAGACAGAGGCCTTTTACCCACGGTTCTGACATTCAAACAACACCCGCTTTCGGTACTTTTGAACAAAAAACCGGAAAAGTTGTCTGCACCGTCCGATAAAATCATAATGTTCGAAGAAGAAGGGATCGAACTGTTGCTGTATGTTGATTTTTCCAGGCAGTTTGCAGACCTTGATGCGCTTTCCTTTTTGTCATTCCTGAAGTCGACGCTTGGGCCCGGGCTTTACTGCCTCGGGCAGGCGTTCAGATTCGGCAGGGGAAATCAAGGAGATACAGATTTTCTCAGGGAGTATGGTCCGCAGTTCGGTTATGAGCTCATACTTGTTGATGATGTTTCATGGGGAGAATTACCTGTTTCGAGCACAAGAATCAGGAATGAGGTGAAAAAAGGTAATTTCGAGCTTGTAAAAAATCTGCTTGGAAAGCGGTACTACGTTTATCTTGTCCACGTACAGTCCGATTCTTTTGTTTTTTCGTCATTTTTTACGGACTGGGCTCTCCCAGTTGAAGGTCGATTTTCAGGATGCCTTGAAGACATGCATACGGGAAGGCGGGCTGATGTTGAGATCACGACTTCGAAAGGAAAATTTGAGGTTTCGAAAGGTGATGTCGGTGATTTCTGGAATACTGACTCGGAAAACGATAGAGAGAGTTCTGTAACAGGCGGTACGGGTGATAGTTCCGGTACCGGCAATTTTGCAGCATATACACGCCGATTATTCCGGTTTTATTTCAGCGGTGCAGGCAGGAAATAAAAAATTTTGATATTCTATACAAAAACAGTATATTAGCTGTACGAATGGCGTTTTCTCGATGGTAAAAACCGGGATATTATCGAAAAGAGTAAACAGTACCCCCTTCGATATGCTGATATCGTAAAGTGGCGAATGTCGCTTCGCAACCGATCCCTAGCGGGACATAGTATCACAAATAACTTATTTGGAGTTACTTAAAAGTGGCCTACGTCCTCTAGGACCGAATATCATAAAGTAACTTCGCGAGAAGTTGCTTAGAAGGAGTTATGGATGTCGATTACAAAAGAAAAAAAGGGTGAAATCATTGAAACGTTTAAAAAACACGATGGTGATACAGGCTCTCCGGAGGTTCAAATCGCAATCCTCACTGAACGCATTTCGAACCTCACAGAACATTTCAAGATCAACAAGCAGGACCACCACTCGAGACGCGGATTGTTGAAGCTCGTCGGTCAGAGAAGACGGTTGCTTGATTATTTGAAGAATAAGGATATTTCACGATACCGTGATATTATAGGAAAACTAGGAATAAGGAAGTAGGTGTGAATTCTAAATGGAAGAAAAAAAAGAATTGAAAATTGGTGAAGGAACGCTGGTCTTTGAAACGGGAAAAATTGCGCGGCAGGCTAACGGGAGTGTACTGGTTCGCTATGAGGGGTCAGCTGTTCTTGCGACCGCCTGCTCGTCGAAGAGTGACATCAAAGGTCTCGATTACCTTCCACTCACCGTAAACTACGTTGAAAAATACTATGCAGCCGGGAAAATACCCGGCGGTTTTTTTAAGAGAGAGGGCAGGCCGGGCGATAAGGAAATACTTGTCTCGAGGCTGATTGACAGGCCGATTCGGCCCCTTTTCCCGAAGGGATTCAGGCGTGAAATTCAGGTGCTTGTCACCACAATGTCGACGGATCAGATACATCCGCCGGATGTTCTGGCAATGAACGGCGCATCCCTTGCGCTGGGGCTTTCAGATATTCCCCTGCAGAAACTCGTCGGTGCGGTCCGGGTCGGGCTTATCGGTGACGAGTATAGAATAAATCCTACCTTCTCGCAGAAAGAAGAGGGTCGTCTCGAGCTTGTCGTCGCGGGTACTGACGAGGCGATCGTCATGGTTGAAGGGGGTGCTAAAGAGGTAACAGAGGAGGAGCTTTTAGGCGGCATTACATTCGCCGAAGGCTATATCAAAGATATCATAAGGGCGCAGCAGGCGCTCGTCGATCGTATAGGGAAACAAAAGATTCCGGTCACTGATGAACAGGTGGATGAAACGCTTATTCAGGAGGTGAGAAAGATTGCATATCCCCTCTACGAGAAGGCATGTTTCATCCCGCAAAAACTTGAACGGCAGACTTCGGTCGAGGAAGCAGGCGGACAAACGATACAGAAGGTGAGTGAACAATTTGGAGATGAGCTCCCCGGTTATGTGTATGATGAGCTTGAAGCAATCGAAAGGGAGATTGTCCGTTCTTCCATTCTCAAAAACGGCAAAAGAACAGACAATAGGGGGCCGAAAGATATCCGGCCGATAACGATAGAATTGGACCTCTTCCCGAGAACGCACGGTTCCGCTCTGTTTACACGGGGGGAGACGCAGAGTATAGCTATAACGAGCCTTGGAACGGTAACCGATGAACAGAGGTATGACAATATCGAAGGCGAAGGAACAAAAGCCTTTATGCTGCATTATAACTTTCCGCCCTTTTCGGTCGGAGAGGTCGGAAACAGGTTCGGCCCAGGGCGGAGGGAAATCGGGCACGGTTATCTGGCAGAGCGCGCAATCGATGCGGTGATACCGGGCAAAGAAGAGTTTCCCTATACAGTAAGGGTGGTTTCCGAGATTACGGAATCGAATGGATCGTCTTCAATGGCTTCCGTATGCTCCGGCACCCTTTCATTGCTCAGTGCAGGAGTACCGATAAAGGATTCTGTGGCAGGTGTTGCTATGGGTCTCGTTATCGAAGACGGGAAGTATGCAATTCTCACCGATATTCTCGGTTCTGAAGATCATCTGGGGGATATGGATTTCAAGGTGGCGGGAACCAAAGAGGGTATCACTGCTTTTCAGATGGATGTGAAGGTAAGCGGTATTTCCACACAAATAATGCAGGAAGCGCTTGAACAGGCGCGCGAGGGAAGGCTTTTCATACTTGATAAAATGGCGAAGGTAATCGAAAAACCCGTTGACAGCATCTCAAGTTTTGCGCCGAAGATTCTAACCCTGAAAATACCGCAGGATAAAATCGGCACGGTTATCGGCCCGGCTGGAAAGACCATCCGCTCAATAATCGAGAAAACAGGTGCAAACGTGTGGGTTGAGGATGATGGTGTCGTCACCGTTTCGAGTAAAGCCGAAGGTGATGCGCAGGCTGCATACGACATGGTTAAGCAGCTTACGGATGAAGTGGAAGTCGGCAAGGCGTATGAAGGCGAGGTGAAACGTATTGTTGATTTCGGCGCCTTTATAGAAGTCTTACCCGGCCAGGAAGGGCTATGCCATATCTCTCAGTTAGAGCACCGGCATGTAAACAAGGTGAGCGATGTGCTGAAGGTCGGAGACAAGGTAAAGGTAAAGGTTACGGAAATCGATGCACTCGGAAGAATTAATTTGAGCAGGAAGGCCCTGCTTCCAAAAGACAGACGCTGAACATCGTAGCTGGTGGGTATAAACAAAAAAATCATTTGAAAGATGCATGTAAAATGCATTATATTTATTATAGAAGAAGGGGTCCCCGATAAAGGCCCACCGTTATGTAATTTGAATTGCCCCGGGGTATTTTTTATGCCTTCCTCTACACGGATATTTTCAGATTAATTATTCAGATTTCAACCGGTTTATCCAGTTGTTCGTGAGTAAACGTCTGGTCCGATTACCTGTATCTGAATATCTTTCCCACACGCCTTCAGTATTTCCTGCTGCAACAGCTGGGGTTGGTTTATCAGGCGTTCTTTTACCTGATGATTCTTTTTTTTTATGAAGCGTTCAACGAACATGGTGGTTCCCCTGTCGGCAAACACTTTCCAGCACTGCTCGATTTTCTCCGGTGGAAAGCTTCTGGTAAACCTGCTTTTCCTGCTTCCCGATTGATGTTCAATGTATCGCCGGTATATATCCGTTGTATACCCTGTGTAGTATCGATCGCCTGCAACACGGAGAATATATATCCAGTAAAAACTCTTCGATTCCATAAGATTATCAGGATACACTGTTGTAATAAAAAAGTAAACCCGTGATAACCAAATGTCGCATACGCCGTAATACCGGCATGACATGTTTGTGTTATCCGGACACACACATATCATGTTATTTTCACTGCACCATATACAAGTTACACCTCGGAAGTCTATTTTTTTCTTGACGGGTTCAGGGCGGCGGATAGCAATGATGATGGTAGGTTGACCATAAATGAGCTCTATTATTACGCGAAAAAAAATACTGAATTTTATATCAGCTCTCAGCGCCCACCTACAGTTAAAATACAACTGGGATATGCTCGATGTGTTGATAACACGGTGAGTACAGATTCTGAATCCTGAAAAAAAGATATTAGCGTTTTTCTATAGGTATAAATGTCCGCGCTTCAGGGCCGTTATACAGCGATCTCGGCCGGAATATGCGGTTGTCCTCCCTCTGCTCGAGTATATGGGCGAGCCACCCGGATATTCTCGCCACGGCAAAAATCGGGGTGAACAATATCGGACTGATTCCGAGCAGGCGGTATACTGATCCTGAAAAAAAATCCACATTCGGGTATATGGGTTTCCCCTTTTCCTCCATCCTCTCACGAAAAACCCGTTCAATTTCTTTCAGCATCTCATAATATCTGAAATCATTCTTTTTTTCAGAAAGCTGGTACAGGAACTTTTCTATCACCTTTGCCCGTGGATCCTTCGCCTTGTATACCCGGTGACCCATACCCATGACTTTACGTTTGCCTTTCAGTGCCCTGTCTATCCAATTTTCCACATTTTTCTTGTCTTTGATTCGTTCAACCATGTCGAGCACTTTCTCATTTGCGCCGCCGTGCAATGAACCGTAGAGAGCACCCATGGCAGCTGATATGGAGCAATAGCAGGTCGACAGAGTGGATGCGACAACTCGGGAGGTGAATGTCGATGCATTGAAACCGTGCTCTGCGTGAAGAACAAGACACTTGTCCATGATCTCCCCCTCCAACTCGTCCGGCTCTTCTCCATGCAGCATGTATAAAAAATTGGCGCCGTGCGACAGGTCAGCCCTGGGCGGTATATAGTCTTTCCCGTTCCGGTAGCGGGAGAAGGTTGCTATTACCGATACCATCTGTGAAACCTGGTGCAGCGTGTCCCGGCAGTTGCAGGTTGCAGAGTGCTGGATGACATGATCGACATAGCTGCTAAGATACGTCATAGCCGACTGGAGAAGTTCCATCGGATGGGCACCGGACGGGAACTCGTGTATCATGTACTTGATCGGCTCTTTCAGCTCCCTGAACGAACGCATCCTTTTAGAGAAAGCATCAAGCTCTTCACGGTTTGGCAGTTTTTCATAGAGGAGAAGGTATGTTATTTCCTCATAGGAGCAGTGTTGAACGAGGTCTTCGATGGAGTATCCCCGGTAGTACAATTTTCCCGCCTGACCGTCTATGTTGCAGATTCTACTTTCACCGGCAACAACACCCTCCAGTCCTTTTGCGTACTGTATTTTTTCCATGCAATCCTCTGTAGCGATGAATTATTGGGTAAAGGAATCAGTTCGTTCGCCGTACAGCATTGTATCCCAGCCGATAGGCGGTGTCCGAGAAGAGGCAAAATCAGGTAATCCTTTATGTGCCGGTGGAAAACTCTTCCCGCCTTCCTCTGGATAAGAGATATGTCAGTTCAATGCATGAATTGAACGGTTGTCCACGGCCAGCGCTGCTTCTTTCACCGCCTCAGAAAGGGTTGGGTGGGCGTGCATGGTTCGCGCGATATCTTCCGAACTACCACCGAATTCCATGACTGTAACGACCTCCGCAATAAGATCGGAAGCCCGCGGTCCAAGAATATGTGCACCCAAAACCCCGTCGGTTTTTTTATCGGCAAGGATTTTTACAAACCCATCCTCGGCGCCGAGCGCAATTGCACGTCCGTTTGCCGCGAATCGAAATATGCCGGTGCTGTATTCGCGTCCCTCATATCTGAGCTCCTCTTCTGAAAACCCCACGCTCCCTGCTTCAGGAGTAGTGTACAGTATGTTGGGAACAATCGTATAGTTGACCTGGGCCGGGATACCGGACATACGTTCCACACAGGCGATTCCTTCATCTCCGGCTTTATGGGCGAGCATAGCCCCGCCGATAACGTCACCGATCGCGTATATTCCGGCTGCATCTGTTTCGTAGTTGCGGTTTACACCGATAAAACCGGTTTTTTTATCGATTTGTACACTAAGTTCTTCGAGCCCGAGTCCCTCATGGTACGGTTTTCTTCCGGCGGCGACCAGAACTTTATCGGCCTGAACTCTGGTTTGTGTATTCGATTTTCCTTCAGTGAAAGAGACAGTCATGACACTGCCCTTTTTCGTGTGCCCGGTTACCCTGGACGTGAGCTTGAAGATCATCCCCTGCCTGCCAAGGATCTTCTGCAGTTGACGTGCGATTTGTTTATCCCACCCGGGCAGTATCTGCGGCATCAGCTCGATCACTGTAACTGCACTCCCGAGACGTGCCCATATACTGCCCATCTCGAGTCCTATGGCTCCTGCGCCGATAACCGCAAGTTTTTTCGGAACGGTAGAAAAAGAGAGCGCCTCTGTAGAGCTTACGATGTTACTGTTGTCGAATGGGATGGATGGCAGCTCGACAGGTGCACTCCCTGTCGCAATGATTACCCGTTCAGCGCTGATGATCTGCCTTTTCCCCGAATCGGAGGTTATTTCAATAGCATGGCCCGATGTTTTCCTGCCGGATGGAGGCAGTATTCTGGCACTTCCTCTGTGTAAGTATGCGCCGTTTTCCTTTAATAGAAGTTTTACTCCTTTTACGAGCCTCAGCACGACCGCTTGCTTCCTTTCGATCATTTTCTTTAGGTCGGGTTGAACGGATTTCACGATTATGCCGTGAACGCCAAGCCCGTTTTTCACACGGAAGTACAGTTCGCTCGATTCGAGAAGTGACTTTGACGGTATACACCCGATATTCAGGCATGTTCCACCGGGATACTCGTTTCTATCCACCACAGCGACCGACATACCGAGTTGAGACGCCCGTATCGCTGCGATATATCCGGCTGGACCTGCTCCGATGACTGCAATATCATACACCTTTTGATCAGCCATTTCAGCACCTTTCTCAAATATCGATTAGAATTCTGGACGGGTCCTCAATACATTCCCTGACGCGCACCAGAAAACGAACCGCTTCTCTGCCTTCAACGATTCGATGATCATAGGTGAGAGAAACGTACATCATAGGTCGGATTACTACTTCACCGTTCTCAGCGACCGGCCTGTCATTAATCGCATGCATACCCAGAATACCTACCTGAGGCGGGTTGGGAATCGGAGTCGAGAGGAGGCTTCCGAATACACCGCCGTTGGTAATTGAAAATGTGCCGCCGGTGAGCTCGGAAACAGTAAGCTTCTTTCCTCCCGCTCTTGTAATAAAATCCCTGATCCTCTCTTCGATATCGGCAAAACTCAGCGAGTCCGCATCCCTGATAACCGGCACGATAAGACCCCTGTCCGTCGATACTGCAACACCGATGTTATGGAAATCGTGGTAGACGATGTCCTCACCGTCAACTTCTGTGTTGAGTATTGGGTAGGCGGTAAGCGCAGCGCAGCATGCTTTAACGAAAAAAGACATGAAGCCGAGCCGTGTGCCGTATTTACCGGTAAAGGATTCTCCGTATGTCTTTCTCAGATACATAACCTGAGACATATCTATTTCATTGAAGGTTGTAACATGCGCTGAAGACTGTTTCGCATGAAGCAGGTTTTCCGCCATTCTCTTACGGATGGAAGTCATCTTGATCCTATTTTTTTTCTGTATTCCTTCCCCGGTTTTTTCGGACACTGCTGCAGCGCCGGTTGGCTCTTCCCCGGTTTTTGCACCAGACAACGGTTTTTCGGGAGGCTTTTTTTCCTCTTCAAGGTCGAGCACTATTTCTTTTTTTTGCGCTTTTTCGTGTTCTTCGATATGCGCAAGCACGTCTTTTTTGGTGATCCTGCCGTCTTTTCCGGTTCCCTCAACAGCCGTAGGGTCAAGTCCGTACTGCTGAACCAGTCTGCTGACCGCAGGAGAAAGTACAGCAGAAGATCCTGCGTCCGCAGGCGCCTGTTTCGGCTGATCGGTCCTTGCCTCCGCCAGAGCCGCTTTCCTTTTTTCCTCTTCAAGTGGGGGTTGGTCGGAATCTTCGTCTTCGAGTTTTATCTCGAAATCCACACCCGGGACAGGTTTGGATTTCATCTGAGCTTCCCCTGGTTCGATTTCGGCAACAACCTCTCCTACTTTCACCTCTGCGCCTTCTTCAGCCTTGATTCTGAGAATGCCTGCAGCAGGTGAGGGTACCGCCAGGGTGGCCTTGTCGGTTTCAAGCTCGAACAGTTCTTCCTGCTCTTCGACGTATTCTCCCTCCTCTTTGAGCCACGCGGAGAGTATTCCCTCTGTTATGGATTCGCCTATTTCTGGTATTTCAACCACTTTCATTACGCATCTCCCGTTGTTATGATTATTGTATCTTTTAAGTAACTTCTCGCGAAGTTACTTTATGATATTCGGTCCTCAGGTACGTAGATCACTTCTAAGTAACTTCAATTAAGTTACGTTTTGATACCTAGTCCTGCCAAGGATCGGCCGCGAAGCGACATATCCCGCCAGGGACATTCCCTGGGGGGATTCACGCCGCTTTTAGATCATCACTATACAGCCGCCTGTCTCTTGAACAGGTATTATCTGTTTTCTCCCGGTGTCGCGCATACGGTCCTGCGCCGCCCGTGTCATACCCTCGACAACTGCATCGACCGATTCGAGATGACTTGGATTCGGCACGAGACTGATTGAAAGAGAACTGTTATCTGCGTTTACATGCCGCCGGCGGAACCCCAGGTGGTACTTAACATCTCCTGAGCCGCCGTAGAGTTGCGGGATTTCAAACGCTTCGAAGGATGAAAAGATTTCATGAAACGGTTTATTCAGGATATTTGCAAGAACATTGAGTCTGCCTCTATGAGACATGCCGAGAAAGATCTCCGATACCCCCCTGTACGCACTGCTGTCCACGAGAAAGTGCAGGGCGGGAATGAGAATCTCGGCTCCTTCAAGTGAAAACCTTTTCTGCCCGATGAACCGGGAATGCAGAAAATGTTCGAATTCCTCGGCCTTTATAAGATCTTCGAGAATTGTTTTTCTTTTTTCATCCAACATGCGGGGCCTGTTCCGTGAAGATTCCATCTGTTTCATGATCCACCGCCTGATCGTCTTGTCCTGAATATGCAGGAATTCAACACCGATCGAAGAACAGTAGGTTTCCTGCAGTGCCTGAATGATTTCACCAAGCGTTGCGCTTCCGGGCTGCAGGAATCTTCCAGCGGCAAAAACCGTGTGCAGGTCTTTCTCAGAAAGTCCGAACTCGCCCGGTGTCAGGCGTTCGTATATTCCTTCCCTCTGTTTGTAGAGATAGTGAAGGTCGGCACTCAGATAACCGGTAAGAGGGTTGAGGCGTGCGTAGAGATATCCTACGTCGCGGTAGGCCCACAAAAGGCTGTCGACCCTGCTTTGCTTGAACACCTTGTTTTGTATTTGTACAATTTTTGCAGGTGATGGAGCTGAAGCAATGTCCGAAGTGTTTGAACCTGCGAACATATCCTGCCACTCTTTACCGACGGAATTGGGGGCCGTTTGCCACGTTTTGTACAGTTCCTCTATGTAGTGCAGGTTTTCTGGGTTGATTGCAGAATCGGACATTAAGAAAAACTCCATTACAACATCAATAGCTGCCTGTACATTTTGCCATAGACATATGCAAGCAGGGTACCGGGTGACGGAACCAGGGAGATAAAAACCATCAGTATCCTTTAAGGATATCTCCTATGAGCACGGGGATTTCATCGGGCCTGTCGGCAACCGGAACCCCAGCTTCTTTGAAGGCCTTCAGCTTCGCTTCCGCTGTGCCCTTGCCGCCGGAGACTATCGCGCCCGCATGTCCCATTCTCTTGCCTTTCGGAGCGGTTCTTCCCGAAATAAGGGCTGCGACAGGTTTCCTCATTTCGCTCGAAATAAAATCTGCTGCCTTTTCTTCGTCTTCGCCGCCGATCTCGCCGATGAGTGCGATAGCGTCGGTACCGGGGTCGTTCTCGAACATCCTGAGGAGCTCTACGAAATCGGTGCCGATGATAGGGTCGCCGCCGATACCCACACATGTCGACTGCCCGAAACCACTCAGGGTGAGGTTGTACACAATCTCATAGGTTAGCGTTCCGCTCCTGGAAATTACCCCTATACGCCCTGGTTTATGTATACGTGCCGGCATTATCCCGACTTTACATTCATCGGGTGTGATGAGCCCGGGGCAGTTCGGACCGATGAGCCTGAGCCCTCTCTCCCGTACGTAGTGATAATTTTCGATCATTTCAAGTACGGGTATGCCTTCAGTGATGCATACAATGAGGGGAATGCCCGTATCCGCAGCTTCCCGTATTGCACTGCTTGCGAATTGTGCTGGAACGAAAATGATGGAGCAGTCGATTTCCGTCTGATCTCGGCATTCCTTAATAGTATTGTATACAGGAATACTATTGATGACCTGTCCGCCTCTTTTCGGTGTAACGCCTGCTACCACCCTGGTTCCGTATGCGAGCATGGAACCAGCATGAAAAGAACCGTCATGTCCGGTTATCCCCTGTACCAGAACTTTCGTGTTCCTGTTGATCAGTATGCTCATATCTGCTCCGTACTGTCATTTTTAACGTACATAAGGTTCATCCGTTTGGACGGGAATATCCACTAACAGAAATCTGGTGCGTTATACCACACAGGTTCCCTTAAACTATCCAGGGCACAATTCGAGAAGGCTATGCATACTGGACAACTTTCTCAACCGCCTCGGTCAACTTCTCAAAAACATCGATTCCCGCTTTTTTCAGAATAGCCTGCCCCTCCTTTTCGTTTGTGCCGATCAGTCGTATAACGAGCGGGATCTCGAGCTTCACTGTATCTTTTGCCTGCAGTATGCTCTTTGCAACGTCATCGCAGCGGGTAATGCCGCCGAATATATTAATAAGTATGGCTTTTACAGTGCGATTGCGGGATATTATTTCGAATGCACGAACGACCTTTTCCGGGCTCGAGCTTCCTCCCACGTCGAGAAAGTTTGCCGGATTCCCTCCCGCAAGTTTGATAATATCCATGGTCGCCATGGCAAGTCCGGCACCGTTTACGATACAGCCTATGTCACCGTCGAGGCTTACAAAACTGAGTCCGTATTCACGGGCATCGAGCTCATCAGGGTCGTACTCCTCTGGGTTTCTCAGATATTCCAGCTCGGGATGCTTGTATACAGCACTTTCATCTATCACAATTTTTGCGTCGAGTGCGAGAAGGCCGTCCTTATCGGTCATCGCATATGGATTGATTTCGATAAGTGATCCGTCGATACTGATGAAAAGCCGGTACAGGTTGCGCACGGTCTCAAAGGCTCGTTCAGTCAGCTCATTATCCCCGAATACCGCAGTGAGCATCGAACGGCAGCCCTTTTCATCCAGTCCTTCCAAAGGATTAATTACGAACGTGTGTATTTTTTCCGGTTCGTGCGCTGCAAGCTCTTCAATATCCACACCGCCTGCTGCACTTGCTATAAGGGTAATCAGCTTGGAAGAACGGTCAACGGTGATTCCTAAATAGTACTCCGATTGGATGGAGAGGGCTTTGACGACCAGGGCCTTTTTTACCGGAAGAGATTTTACGGACATGTTTAGTATAGAACGGGCTGCCGCAACAGCTTCTTCCGGAGATGAGGCTATTTTAATTCCTCCGGCTTTCCCTCTGCCACCGACGAGCACCTGGGCTTTGACAGCAGCCCTGCCGCCGAGCTCTTCTGTTATCCCGAATGCATCCTCCGGGGTATCGATCACCTTTCCCGGCGCTGTCTGAATGCCGTTTTGCTCAAAGAGCTCTTTGGCCTGGTATTCGTACAGTTTCATATCACTGTCCTCTCCGCTTTCTGTAGTCCTTTATCTTTTTCTTCGTCAGGTTGATGAGTTTTGTCACCTTGATACCCCGAGGGCACACCTCGGTGCATTTGAAGTGGTTTTCACACGGCCATACGCCGTTCGGGGTATCGAGTACGTCGAGTCGCGCTTCGAATCCCCATCTTCGAGCGGAATGCCGCGCCGCGCGAGCACTGCTGGTCCGTCTCCGGTATTCGCGTACGCATTGGATGTAATTCTGAACATCCTGCCGAAACCGCCGGTTGCAAACAGGACGGCGGCCACCTTGAATACATGTATTTCACCGGTGCCCAGCTCAATTACCACGATCCCTTTGCACTGCCTGCCTTCGATGATGACGTCGAGTACCTGAAATTCATCGAAGAAGGAAACTTCGTTTTTTATACACTGCTGGTAGAGAGTCTGGAGAATCATGTGGCCGGTTCTGTCCGCAGCAAAACATGATCGTCTCACAGCAGCTTCACCGAAATTTCGGGTATGACCGCCGAAACGGCGCTGGTCGATTTTACCCTCAGCCGTTCTGTTGAATGGGAGCCCTCTGTGTTCGAGATCGATTACGGCGCGTACTGCATCCTCCGCCAGAAGAAGCGCAGCCGATTGATCGGTGAGGTAATCTCCTCCCTTCACCGTATCGAATGCGTGCCACTCGGGCAAGTCTTCCTCGACGTTTCCCAGAGCTGCGCTTATACCGCCCTGGGCTGCACCGGTGTGACCGCGCATTGGATTGAGCTTTGAAATCACGGCTGTGCGGGCCGTCCTGCTTGCTTCGAGTGCGGCGTACAGACCGGCGCCTCCTGCTCCCACAACAACAACATCATACTCGTAAGTCACGGGTTCCTCCTTCTCAGTGACTTCGAACAAGTTACGTTTTATACTCGGCCGCGAAGTCGCCACTTCTCAGTGATAGAATTACATTACTTTGTACCGTAATTCTTGTCAAGACGTAACGGTTTTGGGGGTAAATAATTGAGTTATTACCCACGTTTCAAATGTAAGGTTCCGTCAAGGATAAAACTGATTAGTGTTGATGAAGTCTATTGTTAAAAACAGGACTTGTTGTTACATTAAGTGAGTCGCAATTCCGAAATTTCCGGGAAGGCGGTCAGTCTGTCAGGACATATGTATAAGGATGCCCCCGGGTTGTAGACGCTGCAGCGAGATTTTGGTGATGATTACAGGGGGCAAACAGCGGTATCATCGGCACACTGTATCATTTCAATAACTGTAAGGATGAATTAAAATGGATCATGATGTTAAACGCCTTCTCGCGAAGGCTAGGAAACCGCTTGAGATTGCGTCGAAGCTCCACAGGCTGTACAGGGGAAAGGTTGAAACGGTGCCGCGCTGCCGGGTGCGTGACATGCACGATTTCGATGTATGGTATACCCCGGGAGTTGCTGCACCCTGTAAAGAGATACAGGCAGATGAGGATCTGGCATACGAGTATACGAGCAAGTGGAATACCGTGGCTGTGGTTTCAGACGGGACCCGCGTGCTCGGGCTCGGCGATATCGGGCCGACTGCCGCGCTCCCGGTTATGGAGGGCAAGGCGCTTCTGTTCAAGTATCTCGGCGGAGTGGACGCATTTGCGATCTGCCTCGATACAAAAGACCCTGACACCTTTGTGCAGACTGTCAAGCTGCTCCATCCCTCCTTTGGCGGAATCAATCTCGAGGATATAGCGCAGCCGAAGTGCTTTCGTATTCTCGAGAGGCTGCGAAACGAGTGTCCGATTCCTGTCTGGCATGACGATCAGCAGGGCACAGCCGCGGTAACGCTCGCCGGGCTTTTAAATGCGTTAAAGGTCGCCGGAAAAAAGCTTGACACGGTAAAAATCGTGTTCATGGGGTCCGGAGCCGCCAATATCAGAATTGCCGATATCATTTTCAAGGCAGGCGCAACAGCCGCAAACTGTGTAATGTTCGATTCGAAAGGCGCGCTTTCCAGGGAACGAACTGATATCAGAGACAACCCCGACCTGTACGAGAAGTGGCGGATGTGCGAATTGACCAATGCATTGAACACGGATGATTCAATAGGGGAGGTGCTCAGAGGAGCCGACGTTCTCATTGCCCTGTCACGCCCCGGCCCCGGTACGATCCGGAAGGAATGGATTTCAGGCATGGGTAAAAACGCGGTGGTTTTTGCGTGTGCAAATCCGGTGCCGGAGATATGGCCGTGGGAAGCAAAAGAGGCAGGTGCATGTATCATTGCAACCGGCAGAAGCGATTTTCCAAACCAGGTCAACAATTCGCTCGGTTTTCCTGGTATTTTCCGCGGTACACTCGATGTTCGCGCTCGAACAATTACGGATGAGATGTGTATCGAGGCCGGAAAGGAAATAGCAAAGACAGCCGAAGCCAGGGGCATTCACGAAAACTACATAATACCTACCATGGACGAGTGGGAGGTATTTCCCCGGGTTGCGGCGGCAGTCGGTATGAAGGCAATCGAACAGGGAGTGGCGCGGGTAAAAATGAAAAGAAACGAGCTTTTCAATCTGTCTGAATCGATCATCCGTGAAACGAGAGAAAAGACTAAAATGCTCATGGAAAAGGGATTTATCAGGCATATTGATGAGCCGGTATAAAGTGCGGAGAGAGTCATGATCGATATCAAAAAACTGCCGGTATACCGACACAGGAATGTCATTAGCAGGGCCCTTAAGAAAAACCGGGTTGTTGTCGTAGAGAGTCCGACCGGGTCCGGCAAGACAACGCAGATTCCGAAGATTCTCTATGATGCAGGATTTGCAAAAATCGGTAGGATAGGTGTGACGCAGCCGAGAAGAATAGCTGCGGTTTCTGTGTCCCATTTTATCGCTCGACAGTACGGCGACAAAATCCCCGGGATCGTTGGATACAAGATGCGCTTCGTCGACGAAACGGTGCCCCGAACGCGAATTGTTATCATGACGGACGGCATACTTTTACAGGAGTTGAAAGCGGACCCTCTGCTTTCAGAATACAGCATCATAATGGTGGATGAAGCTCATGAGAGAAGCCTCAATATAGATTTCATACTTGGTCTGCTGAAGGGGATTCTCCGTCAGAGGGATGATCTGAAAGTTGTCGTTTCCTCGGCGACGATCAATGCGTCGATATTTTCCGAATACTTTGACGGATGCCCGATCGTGACAATCGACGCACCGATGTACCCCGTGGACATCGTTTACGATCCGCCTGAGTATCTCCATGATTCTGTTGCAGTTCTGGATAAAATCACCCAGGTCGTAAAAAAAATCGAGCAGAGCGGAGTGCCCGGGGATATTTTGATATTTCTTTCCGGTGAGGCCCAGATCAAAGGTTGTATCTCGGAGCTTTCCCGTTTGAACAAACAAAAAACAATGGCGCTTCTCCCGCTTTACGGCCGACTTTCTCAGGAGGAACAGGAGCGGGTGTTTCTCGATTTTCCTTCTCAGAGAAAGGTGATAGTCGCAACGAACATAGCTGAAACGAGCGTGACCATTGACGGTGTCAGGTATGTTATCGATCCAGGTTTTGCCAAGCTCAATTACTACAATGCACGCAATTTCACGTCCTCCCTTGTTGAGGTTCCCATATCAAAGGCATCAATCAATCAGAGAAAGGGACGGGCTGGCCGCACCCAGCCCGGGGTGTGCTACAGGCTCTATACGAGCGATGATTATGAGGACAGGGAGCTGTTTACGAAGGAGGAGATATACCGGCGCGATCTTTCCGAGGTCGTTCTCCGGATGGCGGAACTGGGTATTAAAGATTTTGAGGAGTTTGACTTTATCTCGAACCCGGGTGCGGGAAACATCCGCGGCGCAGTCGAGGCGCTCGGGCTGCTTGAGGCGCTGGATGAGCAGCGCAACCTTACTTCGATCGGCAGCCTCATGGTGAAATTCCCGATAATCCCCCGTCTTGCCAGAATGATTGCGGCGTCCGTCATGGAATATCCCGAAGTTCTTGAAGAGGTTCTCATTGCAGCGGCCTTTCTCAACGACCGGGCTCCTTTTCTTCTGCCGCAGGGTTTTGAGATGGAGGCGCGCAAGGCTCACCATTCTTTTCGTCACAAGTTCGGTGATTTCGTTTCCTACCTGAAAATATTCAGGGGTTTCGAAAAGGCTGATGATAGAGAGGAGTTCTGCGACCGGTACTACCTGGATTACAAGGGCATGCAGGAAATTTACAATGTAAAACAGCAGCTCAGTGAAATCTTGTCTGAAATCGGCATCCCCGTGGTCAACGGAGGAGACTTATCCCAATATCTCTGCGCCGTATCAAAAGGTCTCATCCAGTTTGTATGCAGGAGGAAGGGGAAATCGCATTATTCCAGTACAACGGCATACGGCATTAAGATCCATCCTGGATCAGTGATGTATCGCGAGAGACCGGAATACATCGTTGCTGGAGAAATTATGCGGACTTCGCAGATGTACGCTATGTCGGTGTCTCCGTTGTACCCGGAGTGGTTGAAGAAGATTTCTCCGTATATCTACGAAACATTTGTCGGGAAGGAGATAAAACCGAAGAAGAAGCCGGCAGCAGCCCGTAATTTCACGAATTTTATCAAGATAGGCCGCGAAACATTCGAGATACAGTTTGTTAAGGGAAAAAAGAAGGTCGTTCAGCTTCCCTATGATACGCTGGAACGGGCGGTGAGGAGCCTCGATGTATCGAAACTGCCGGACTATAAAGGCTTGCGAGGCAGGGTTTTATTCAACGGGTTTGAGATACTGTCCGGCATTGCGCTGAAGCGGATTATAGAAACCGCACCGAAGTTGACCCTGAACGGGCATGTGGTGACAAAATGGCCGCGTGGTGTGCACTTTGACTATGTGCATGATTCCTTCGAGATAGTCCGGTATATTCCGGATCTTCTCAAGCCGAGCAGAACGATGAAATCAAAAAAGAAACTTGGCTTTCTTACCCTTCTTACCGACGGCAACGGTTCCTACTGGTATGCCAGTTACAGGGATTTTATTCAGGCCCTGGAGGAGTCGGTATCAAGCCTTGAAGCGCTTATCGATGAGGATATACAAATTATAAACGAGCAACAGGAAAAAACTGTCAATGCTGCATACAGGCGGCTATCTGCGCTGATTGCCGATTGAGAGAGGGCAAAGGAGTTTTTTGGTGTGAATTACCTTGAGAGGGGGAGGTTATGGAAGATGGGAAGGTTTTTGCCGCAGACCTCGGCGCGTCAGGAGGAAAATGTTTTGTCGGTATATTTGAAAATGAAGCCTTTCGACTGGAAGAGTTGCACCGTTTCAGCCATGAACCGGTCTCCTATTTCATCAGTGATAGTAAAGGGGAGATTACAGAGAGGACCTACTGGGACGAAGTGTACCTGTACAGAAATATTTTACAGGGTCTCAACAACTATAGACGGGAAATATCCGATACACTCGACTCAATCGGTATCGATACATGGGGTTCGGACGGACAGTTCGTAACCGATGAAGGCGACCTGCTCGGGCGGGTATACTGCTACCGCGACCACAGGCTCGATACAATGGTTGAAACTTTGAAAAAACATATCGATCCCGAGAAGGTATACAGTATTACGGGGATTCAGTTTCAGCCCTTCAACATCTCCAATCAGCTTCTCTGGTTTATGAAGCATAGAAAGAATCGGCTTGATAGGGGATATACCTTTCTTCCTATGCCTTCCATATTCTATTTCTCGCTCGGCAATGTAAAGATGGTGGATTCAACCTGGGCGAGTGTAACTCAGCTCATGGATACGCGGAAGAGGACATGGAGCACCGAACTTCTGGCGGCAATGGGTGTGCCTGGGGAGATTATGCCGGAGATTGTTCCACCTGGCATGGTAGTGGGGACGCTTTTGGCACCGGTTTCAGAATCTCTCAGGATAAACAGGGCAAAACTGACCGCAGTACCCTCGCACGATACGGCAAGCGCCTATGCGGCTGCGCCGTTGGAAAAGGGGGAGGATGCGCTCATAATCAGCTCGGGAACATGGTCCCTTGTCGGTAAAATAATCGACGAACCTATAACCTCACCCATAGCGATGGCGACGAATATCAGTAACGAGGGCGGCATTAACAGCATCAGGTTTCTGAAAAACTGTATGGGGACATGGCCCATACAGGAGTTGCGAAGAAACTGGCGTGATGAAGACGGCGTAGAAATGAGCTGGGATGAAATAGTCACACTGGTACGCCGTGCTGAGGCCTTTAGTGCATTCATCGATCCGGATGATCCCGGCTTCTACAACCCACCGAATATGGAGGATGCTATCGCTTCGTTTTGTAAAAAGACGGGCCAGAAGGTGCCGGGGGATAGAAAGACGTTTCTGCGTGTTGTGTATGAAAGCCTCGCATTGAAGTACAGAATGGTGAACGAGCAGATCTGCAATGTAAGCAGAACCAGGAGCACTGCGGTTTATATTGTCGGCGGCGGGTGTAAAAATGAGCTCCTTAATAGATTTACGGCGGATGCGGTGGGCCTCCCCGTCATTGCGGGCCCGGATGAGGCGACGGCCATCGGCAATGTAATGGTGCAGGCGGCAGGGCTCGGAATCCTGCAATCACTGGAACAATCGTTCCCGCTAATCAGGGAAAACTTCACAATTAAAAGATATACACCTGAAAACCCACGTTTGTGGGAGGATGCGTATAAAAGGTTTGTCCATCTGTTCGTGTAGGGGGGTGGTGAATAATTTCACAGAATAAATATTCAAGCAAAGAGCTCGTGTAGAGTAAAAAGAGACAATGAATAGGGTGTTTCCCCTTATTACATTGTGTGTTGATTATTTTCGAAACAGAGTAGAAATATTTATTGACAGGACTATTCTTTATTGTTAAAATTGAAATCGTTTACAATCAACTCCAAAGGTCTCAATCAGTTTCAACAACAAATGCCGAATAAAATCAATATCGACGAAGTCGCCAGAATTGCGGGTGTTTCAACTGCCACGGTTTCCCGTGTAATCAACGATTACCCCTATGTAAAAGATAGAACACGAAACAGGGTACTTTCGGTTATCAACGAGACCAACTATATGGTCAATGCCGTTGCGAGAAACCTCCGTCGAAAAAAAACACACTCAATCGGTGTCATTATCAGCAATGTCCTGAGCCCTTTTTACTCTGTAATTGCGAAGGCTTGTGAGGATGTCGCATTAAAAAACAAATACAGCACGATTCTGTGCAACTGCGGTGATAATCCTGACAAAGAGCTGAATTACCTGCAGGTGCTCCATGAGAACAGGGTCGATGGTATAATACTTTCGCCGACCGGAAAAAACAGGGAATATCTGAACTTCCTTGTTTTATCAAACATTCCCGTTGTGTTCCTCGACCGTGTAGTTGAAGGGATAGAATGCGATACTGTCATCGTGAACAACCGTGATGCATCGAAGTCCGCAGTTTTATTCCTCCTCAAACAGGGATACCGTAAGATAGGATTCATTTCCGGCCCTGAGGATAGAACGACTGGAAGCGAGAGGCTTGAAGGGTACAAAATGGCTTTCATCGAAATGGGTATGCCTGTTGACGATCGCCTGGTAAAAAAAGGTGATTTTTCACTGGAATCGGGAAGGGAATGCACCGTCCAGCTGATTGAAACGGGTGATATCGATGCATTGTACGTGGCAAATAGTGATATGGCAACAGGTGCATTTCAGGTGTTGAAAGAGCGAAACATTAAAATTCCGGCAGATATCGGGTTTGTAATGTTCGATGATCCGAACTGGTCGACCCTTGTAAGCCCAAAAGTAACTGCTGTACGGCAGCCTGTGTACACACTCGGGTCGACAGCTGCGGACCTGCTGTTTAAAAGAATTCTGGAAGGCGGCCATTACATAGATAAGGAACCTGTCAGAGTGATTCTTACTGCACATCTTGTCGAGCGCGAATCTGCATGAGAGAAACGGCCTTGTAGCTTTTTTCACAATGATTTTTACAGGAATAAAGGCTGGAAATTCGGCACCTCTGCAGCGAAAGTGTCGAAACGACTGTTCGAATGTACGTTTCAATAGGGGGAAACAGTGCCTGAAAACGGTGTCTTAAAGCTTGAGAAACGCTTTTTCACAGGTCATGAGGAAGAGGTCCTGAGATACAGGGATCTCAGTGCATCGCTTTTTACCTATGAGAGCGGAGTCCGCAGTGTGTATCTCAAAAATGACAGGGGGTATGTCGCCGTTCTTCCGTACAGGGGCCAGCAGATATGGGACGCCTTTTTCGACGGGCGTCGGCTTACCATGAAATCACCTGTCAGCAAGCCGAAACAAACGGATTTTTTTATTTCCATGTACGGCTGTTTTATGATGCACTGCGGTGCATTGCGCATGGGATGCCCCGGGCCTGAAGATGATCATCCCCTGCATGGCGAGCTCCCCTGTGCACAGTACAATTCTGCAGAAATTGTTTTTGGAGACGATGAGGACGGTTATTTTATCGGCATTACCGGTGTGTATGAATATGATATTGCCTTTAACAGCCACTACAGGGCTCATCCTGCCGTCAAAATACATGCCGGGTCGGGTCTTATAGATATTTCACTCACCGTTGAAAACCGCTCAGGGTACCCGATGGAGCTCATGTACATGTGCCACATCAATTTTCGACCTGTGCCGGAAGGCAGGATAGTGCAGAGCGTTCCCTGGGATCGGGAGCATCTTGTCCTCAGAACGAGTATTCCCAGGCATGTGTCGGTATCAGAAAAGTTTTTACAGCTCATGGACAGGCTCAAAAAAATCCCGGAAGTAGCACAGGTAATAAAACCTGAAGATGAGTATAAACCGGAAATTGTATTTTTTATTCAGTCGCCGTCAACAGATAAGAATGGCAGGTGCCACTACATGCAGGTGCATCCGGACGGATCGGCGGATTATGTGGGGTACAGGCCGGACGAGCTCGACCACGCCGCCCGCTGGATCGTTCGGACAAAAGACCAGGAGGCTCTCGGTATAGCTCTCCCGGCTACCTGTGATCCGGAGGGGTATACTGCGGAAAAAAGAAAGGGGAATATCAAGACAGTCGAGGGGTTCGGCAGTGTGCGGTTTAACATTACGACGGGCCTTCTCGAAGCGGGTGATGCTGAAAAAATGGAGGATAAAATTCAGACGATTGTCAAATGAGATGACGTGTAATGATTTTTGTGTGGGATGATATATATTTGTCCGAGTATACAAGTAGGAAAGAAGGGGGGTTACATGGGAAAAAAGATAAAGATTCTTTTTGCCGGTGAAGCGATCTATACTCTTCAGACCATCTACAAAGGCTGGGATTCATTCAGTATGGGGCGCTATTTCGAGCACGGCGGCGCATTTATCAAAGCTTTGAATGAACACAGTATTGATTTTGATTACTGCCCCACCAACAAAGTTACAGAGGAGTTTCCCTGGACACTCGAAGAGATGAAGAAGTACGATGTGATTGTCGTCAGTGATGTGGGAAGCAACACATTCCTGATATCTCAAAGAACCATGAATGGTGAGCGGACTCCGAACCGGCTGAAACTGATAGAGCAGTATGTGCAGGAGGGGGGAGGATTTTTAATGTGGGGCGGGTATCTTTCGTTTACCGGCCTGCATGGGAAGGCGTTTTTTAAAAGAACGCCTATAGAAAAACTCCTCCCGGTAGAGCTAATGGAAACGGATGACAGGGTTGAAGTTCCCGAAGGCTTTCTTCCGCGTATAACAGAGCCCGGGCATCCGATACTGAAAGACATCCCCTCCGAATGGGAGGGCTGGTTTCTTTCATACAACAGGCTGATACCGAAAAAAGGTTCTGCGGTGATTGCTGTTATAGAGGAATACGATAACGATCCCTTTCTTGTCGCATGGAATTATGGAAAGGGCAGGTCGCTCGCATCGGCAGTCGACTGTGCCCATCACGGCGCAGCACCCTCTTTTCTGCAGTGGGAATATACGTCCGCTCTGTATGCAAATATGGTAAAATGGTGTGCAAGAGAGCTGTAGTACGGGAGAATATATGGCTGAGGTAAAAGGGGCGGTTAGTCCGAGAATTGCCGTTATAGGCAGCAACATGATAGACCTTATTACCAATGTGAACAGAATGCCGAAGAGGGGAGAGACGGTCGAGGCTCCCTCTTTCGATTTCGGCTTCGGAGGCAAGGGTGCAAACCAGGCGGTTGCTGCTTCAAAACTTGGCGCCGAGGTGCTGATGATGACAAAGGTCGGCGACGATATCTTCGGACGTGAGGTTGCAAGCAACTTTGAACGTTTTGGAATCAATACGACTTTTGTGGAGTCCGTGCAGGGGGTTTCAAACGGTGTTGCTCCCATATTTGTAGATGAATCGGGCAACAACTATATACTCATTGTAAAAGGTGCGAACGGCCATCTGAAAGAGGAAGATATCGATCGGGCTGAAGGGGAGATAATTTCGTGTAACCTCATACTCCTGCAGCTTGAAATTCCCGTTGAGTCGGTGTACCACGCAATCGAGATTGGTTGGAGGCATGGGATTCCGGTCTTTTTAAACCCTGCGCCTGCCCGGGCACTTGATTTTAACCGTATTAAAAATGTGCAGGTGCTCATACCCAATGAAACCGAGCTTGAAATACTATCCGGTATGCCGGTTCAGACCCTTACGGAGATCGAAAAGGCGGCAAAGCGTCTGATTGAGCGCGGGATTGAAGCGGTAGTTGTAACGCTCGGAGAAAGAGGCTCCATGCTCGTGACCGGGAGTGAAGTGCGCATAGTTGCCCCGTACACGGTAAAAGCAAAGGATTCAACCGGTGCGGGAGATGCTTATATCGGCTGTTTGGCCTTTTTTTACGTACAAACAGGTGATCTCGTTCAATCAATGGAGTTTGCCAATCGGTACGCAGCGCTTTCCACCCTGAAAACGGGAACGCAGAAGTCGTTTATCGAAAAGGATGAGTTTGATCGTTTCTTTGAGCTAGATACGATCTGAACATGACGCTCACCGGCGGCATTATAAAAGGCATTATAAAATATGAAAGGAGAGTTTTTATGGATGTTAAAACATCGTTGACCGGTTATACGAGGGAACAGGCGGTCAAAGCGGCCTATGAGCTCGGGTATCAGTATGAGCTCGAGGCCCACTACTGCCCGCAGGCCTCGCTCGCTGCCTTGATGGATGTCTTCCATATGAAGGACGACACACTTTTCAAATCGGTGTTCGGGTTTCACGGCGGGGGAGGGGACAGCGGTATAAGCATATGCGGGGCGCTTGCAGGTGGAATTGTTTCGATCAGCTATCTCTTCGGCAGGACCAGACAGGAGTTTGATCTCACAATTGAGAACAAAACGGCCACACCACTGGCAAAACAGCTCGTTGACCTGTTTGAAAATGAGTTCGAGGGTATTCGCTGCCGGGACTGCCAGAAGAAGATGTTTGGAAGGGAATTCGATTTCTGGAAAGAGGAGGATGGGAACGAGTTTCAGCGTTTGAACGGTCATGAGAAATGTGCTGTCGTCGTTGGCACAGGTGCGTCCATGGCTGCGGGAGTTATCTGGGACGCGCTTCACGGAAAAATTATGGGGATATAAATTATGGGTACATCATACTTATTTGTTGGCAGAATGCGCCGTCTGGGTGGCTTTAATTATGGGGCATCATATTTATGGTTTTATCCATTAGAATTCTGGCATTTTGTACCAGAATTTCGAATACAAATGACTATATTATACTACATTGCCGTAATATTACATACTTTAGGTAAAAACCATTAGGTAAGTGATAATTTTCAACTTCTAAGATTGACAAGTTCACTTGCCTATTTATCAACGGGATAAGCCGCCGGGTTAGCCGGGTGTCGACAATTAATATCGGGCAGTTAGTTAAGAAGAAGTCCCGGGTGGGTGAGTTGCCTGAGGTATTTATCGACACTTTTTCCTGTGCTTAATAAAACAGTATTGGTGTGCTCTCTATTCACCGATTAAATTTTTGTATCAGGTTAAAGCTTTTTGTAAACCATTACAATTTTCCTTGACAATTTACTGATTTATGGTCTAATGTAAACAGTTATAAAAAAATAGTAATCGATTACAAAATAACGTGGGATTGAAAATACAGGAGGAAATAATGAAAATCAATGCACCGGTCAACAGGCTGAGGGGAGGCATGCCCAAAATCGGAATACGTCCGGCAATCGACGGACGGCGGAAAGGGGTCCGGGAATCGCTTGAAAAACAGACCATGGGTATGGCGAAGTCGCTTGCAAAGTTTTTAACGGCCAATCTCAAACACGCGAACGGGCTTTCCGTGGAATGTGTTATTTCAGATACGTGTATCGGCGGGGTTGCTGAAGCTGCCATGGCGCAGGAGAAGTTCGAACGCGAAGGGGTTGGCCTGTCGATTACCGTGACCACGTGCTGGTGCTACGGTGCTGAAACAATGGATATGAATCCCTTTATTCCGCAGGCGGTGTGGGGTTTCAACGGGACGGAACGACCCGGTGCGGTGTACCTCGCTGCAGTGCTTGCTGCATACGCGCAGAAAGGCATACCCGCATTCGGTATATACGGTAGGGATGTCCAGGACGCGAATGATACGAGCATTCTCACCGACGTGCAGGATATGATTTTGAGCTTTGCAAAGGCCGGTCTTGCGGTGGCCCAGATGCGTGGAAAGTCCTACCTTGCAATGGGCGGCGTGTCTATGGGAATCGCCGGTTCGATCGTCGATCCGGGGTTTCTCGAAAACTATCTCGGTATGCGGTATGAAATGGTTGACATGACCGAGTTCATCAGGCGTATCGATGAGGATATCTACGATAAAGATGAGTTTGCAAGAGCGATAAAATGGGTGCGGGAGAACTGTAAGGAGGGGCCCGATTTAAACAAGCCCCAAAACAGGCTGCCGCGTGAGCGGCTCGACCGTGACCGGGAAACGGTTGTAAAGATGACGCTTATAGCGCGGGATCTTATGATAGGAAATTCCAACCTTGAGGAGATCGGATGGGGGGAGGAGGCTCTCGGGCACAACGCAATCGCTGGAGGATTCCAGGGCCAGCGCCAGTGGACCGACCATTTCCCAAACGGCGATTTTCTCGAAACGATGCTGAACTCCTCCTTCGACTGGAACGGTATCCGCGAGCCCTTTATCGTTGCCACAGAAAACGACTATCTGAACAGTATTTCCATGCTCTTCGGCCATTTGCTCACCGGCACCGCCCAGATATTTTCAGACGTGCGCACATTCTGGAGTTCCGACGCAATAAAAAGGGTAACCGGATACACTCCGGAAGGTATTATTGAAAACGGCGTGATACATCTGATAAACTCGGGCTCAACGACCATGGACGGAACAGGCCAGCAGACCAGAGACGGCAGGCCAGTCATGAAGCCGTTCTGGGAAATAACCTCTGATGAGGTGAAGAAATGCCTCGATGAAACACGGTTCTGCGTTGCAGACCTCGAATATTTCAGGGGCGGCGGGTTCTCCACGAACTTTCTTACGGTTGGCAAGATGCCTGTTACCATGTTCAGGGTCAACATTGTCGCAGGGCTCGGCCCTGTTTTCCAGATAGCGGAGGGGCATACTGTCGACCTTCCAGAGGGTCCGGGGAAGATTCTCATGGACAGAACGAACCCGACGTGGCCGACAACTTGGTTTGTGCCGAATTTGACAGGCAGTGGTCCATTCAGGGATGTGTACTCGGTAATGAACAACTGGGGGGCGAATCACGGAGCGATAAGCTACGGCCACATCGGCGGTGAACTGATTGCCCTCGCATCTATGCTCAGAATACCGGTGTGCATGCACAACGTGCCTTCGGAGCGCATACTGAGGCCGAAAGCCTGGGCATCGTTTGGGGATTACGATTCTCAGGGTGCTGATTACAGGGCGTGCGCGAATTTAGGCCCGCTGTACGGAAGAAATGTGTCTTGATAACTATGTATGACAATTGAGGAAACTTATTTTGGTTCAGGTTTGAAATCTTCTCGCGGTTTGGTGGAGGGGTTGTTTTTGATCTCATTGTCGAGAAAATCTACATAAAGGGGGTGATAACGGGTAAAAGTTTGCTTTAAGAATTTGATGTTTATTTCTAGAATCTACATCTTTTTAGGAGGGTTTAAAAATGCGAAAAGGATTGATTTTGTTTCTTATCCCTCTGTTTTTACTTTCCTTTATGGTGCTTTTTAATGGAGGGAAAAAGGAAGAGGCTGAAAAGGCACCTGAAGCTGCTCCCGCACCATCCGCAAAACCTCTCGAAGGGATTACACTCAAATGTGCTTTTATCGGAGGCGCGAATTACGAGGAGCTGTACAAGGCGATACCAAAGTTTGAGGACGAAACCGGCGCAAAAGTCGAAATTGTTTTCAAGGGTGATGGATTTCAGATTGATAAGAAGTTAAAAACCGATTTTGCTGCAGGTACAGTTGATTATGATGTGTGCTGGGATCATTCAAGTTTCTTCACCCAGTATATAAAGGCCAAGGGGATAATCCCTCTTGACGATTATTTTACTCAGGATGAGCTGTCTGATTTTATTCCAATGATACTCAATTCAGGAAAGA
>CAZGJW010000007.1:0-47067 GCA_964525675.1 uncultured Spirochaetota bacterium | reverse complement strand
CTTCCACCTGTTTCTCTTTAGCAGATTTAGATGCTGACCCCTCTTTTTTACCTCCGGCGGTAAGAAAGGGTGCTGCTATCAAGAGAAAAACAAACAGCACCGCCAAAAATAAAAACCATTTTTTCTTCGTCATAATTACTACCTCCTTCATTGATTAGAGTTATAAAGCCCTGATTTAGAGCTCTGTTAGCATATTATAAAATTCGGTGCTTCTGTAACTATTGGCATAAGAGGTATTCACACCCTGCAATACGATTTAAAGCGCTTTAAAGGCTATTCTACCACCCAAAAGAATCCTGTCAACTCTTTTTCTTCTAAATTTAAAATAAAAAACTTTTCTGCATAATTTTGGCTACTGTTGACGAAAACCATGAGAATAAGAGGATACAGTTACTTTGCGAAATTTTTCCTGTACTCTGCCGGCGGGATACCTTCAATTCTTTTAAAGGTACGGTTGAAGTAGTTGTCTTCTTTTCGAATTCCAGCACCGATATGCTCAGGCCTTTGAGTGCTCTCTCAGGTTTTACCTTCTCATTTTCCTTTTTGTAAAGTTCCCTGTTTTTCTTTATGATCTTTTTTTTGCAGAAATAGTTTATTTTCTGCAGTGATTATATAGTTTCCTATCAGGGCAAGTAGTTTAACAAAGTACTGCAGCTTATCTTTGTCGACGATATTGTATCCTCTTTGCATATTTGCATAAAAAAAGGATAAATTTGTTCTATCCATCATACCCAGAATGATTTAAATTAACAATGTAAAACCCTAGACTGCGAAATCGGATATTGCCGGTTTACGATTTTTGAAACGACGAAAATAACATTCATACAGAGATACATAGCAGTGAAAAAAAAATTGATACTTAAATCAACAGTACTAATAGCACTTATTCTGTTTTTACTTGCCGCATGCAATGCGACGGAGTACACCTATATCGACTTTGCCCTGCCCGATGGGAAAATCCAGCTCGTCTTTTCTGCCGCAGCAGACATGCGGGACTACACGGGAAACAAATTAGACTATTTCAGAAACACCTGTGAACAGCTTGAGTTCGGAGGCCCCGGGAGCTTTATGGTATCTCCGGGCGATATCGATCCTCCGAAAAAGACTCTGGAAACAATCCGAAATTATATCGGGAAAAACTATCTCTGGTACCCGGTAACGGGAAATCATGAGGCCGAAACAACCGCCGACATGAACTGGCTCAGGGAATTCAACCAGGGCGGAAACAGCCTCCCGAAGGTTGTAAACAGCGGCCCTCCAGGAAGCATTGAAACGACCTACAGCTTCGACTACGGTGACGCACATTTCATTGTGTTGAACGAATATTTCGACGGTTCGAGCGATACCGGCACGGACGGCGATATCACCGACCCCCTCTATAGCTGGCTCGTTGATGACCTCAGCATGAACACGAAACCTGTAATCCTTGTGTTCGGCCATGAACCCGCGTACCCACAACCGGATAAAGAAAGCGGACGTGCCAGACACATGGAAGATTCTCTAAACAAGTATACTGCAAACCGAGACCGTTTCTGGAGCACTCTCGCCACATATGGGGTGAAGGCCTACGTATGCGGCCATACCCACAACTACAGCGCAGTTCTGATAAACGGGGTCTGGCAGATCGATGTTGGACATGCGAGGGGCACGGGAGACACAGGTTCGCGGAGCACATTCATCATGTTCTACCTTATGGAAAACGGTGATGTATGTTTTTATACCTACCGCCTGAATATAGACAAAAACAGGTGGGAATTGAACGAATATGATAGGCTCCAGTAGAAACAGAAATTCACTGAATCACACATAGGGCCAGTTAGGGGGTTCGCGGATAAACGGTGGTGGAGATGTGTTTGTCCGTCATCTGTCACGTGCAGCCGAACGCGACACATGACTGATCCGATTGTAGAGCGACTGAACAATCTTTTATGCGGCACCATCAGCCAGGCTCTGTTCCTCAACGAGATCTCCCAGTATTTCTTTCAGGATGTTGTCCTGGGGATATGCATTGCCCCTGTGCTGTATAAAGCCTTCTGCGTACTTGAAGCTGCAGTGCCTGCCGTAACGGCTGGCTGTGTTTTTCATTGTCTCGATATATTTATCCATGCCGTGCTGTTTCATAAGCCAGTCCCGCTGGCTCCGGTGGCATGCGAGCATATCCGCCTTGAACTGAATCTGCCCTGATACATCGATATGTATCTTCTGTGGCACGAAATCACCGTATATGTCCATACCCTCGAGGGGTGACCAGTAGAACAGGTAGGGTATGTGGGATGTTCTCTTGCACGGCATCACAGAATATGTCTGATAATTCGGAATAGAGGCAGCAAAACAGGCGGTCCTCACCAGGCGGCTCGTTACCTCGTGGTCGATCATGTAATCCTTGTGGGGATGGGTGAATACGATGAGCGGATCAATCGTTCGCACGAGCTCAGTTACCTTCATCTTTGTTCGGTCGTTAAGCTCAATACGAAGGTCACGCTCCCCGAGCGGATGAAACGAAGCACCAAGCAGTGCTGAAGCATCCTCCGCTTCTTTTCTCCTCGTTTTCGTAATGCTTTCCTGGTTCTCTACCATTGAACCGCAATCTCCGTTCGACAACACCCCGATACTGATCTCGTAGCCTTTTCCCCCGAGAAGTTTAAGCGTACCCGAGCACATGAATTCCACATCATCAGGATGAGCCCCAACGGCCAGAATCCTCTTATTGTCTTCCGCCATTCATCAACCTCCAACCAGAAGAATATTGGCAAATATATTGAAGTAATACCCCGGTACGTATAAAATAATTTCAGGTAGCCAAAATATAACGAATTGTATCTGGCAACAGACCCTACAGCATATGCAAGCTGTATAAAAAAATGGATAAGCGTAATATACTGTTCTATAATAACAGAATGATTAAATTTAACAATGAGAAAGAGGGGGGAAAATACGTTTAGAATACTAACCGATTATAAAAATTTAAATACGGTGGACAGGGAAACAAAATATGGAGGAAATAATCCTTCCTCAAGGACTTAACCTTAGAAAATCCGAAAAGGATGCCCTTATCAAGCTGATTATAGATTTAAAGAGGTTATGGCCAGAAATACAATTTAAGCTCTTCGGATCAAAAGTAAAAGGTAAGGCAGATGTTGAATCTGATATTGACCTATTAATAGTACTTCCCTGTGAAGTTACAGAAGAGATACGAAGGAGAATAATTCATAAAATTTTTAATATAAACTTAGCATTTGAAATAAATATAAGCGGATTAATAATTTCTGAGAAGGAGTGGGAAAGCCCCATATTTTCATTTCTTCCAATCCATGTTTCCATCGAAGAAGAAGGAATAACTTTATGAATAACACAGAAGGATTAAAGAAAATTGTAAATTATTGGATTGGAAAAGCTACTGAGTCTCTAAAATCTGCTGAGGATGAGTTAAAAGCAGGGCGTCTCTCATTTTCAGTAAATCGTATTTATTATTATTCCTGTTTTTATATAGTCAGTGCATGGCTGCTCCAAAATAGATTCAAGTTCAAAAAGCATTCTGGAGTTAGGTCTGCTTTTCATATGCATATCGTTAAACCAGATCTAATCAACCGTAAATATGGTGAATTTTATGATGAGCTATTTGAGGCACGCCAAGAGGAGATTATATTGAACTTGTAAAATTCGGAAAAGGGCAGATAAAAGACTGGCTTAAAACAGCAAAAATATTTGTTAATGATATGAGATTACTGATTGAGAATTTCACAGAAAAATAAAAGAAGATAAATGCAGGTTCATAATAGAGTTTGAGGAACAGATAAAAAATGGAATAAAGTATTATTCAATCTAAAGAGGGAAAAATGCCGGCACACGACCTGTATCCGCTGAAATTCGAACCGATCTACAAAAATTATATATGGGGTGGGAGGAACCTCGAAAAGATAGGAAAGAAGATAGTGCCGGGAGAAATCGTCGCCGAATCGTGGGAAATTTCAGACCACGATGAGGATGTAAGTGTGGTTGCAAACGGCACACTCAAAGGGCGGACTCTCCGCGAGCTTATTGAAACGTACAAAACCGATATCTGCCCTGAAACGGAAAACGGCAGATTTCCGATCCTCATAAAATATATAGATGCGAACCAAAAGCTTTCAGTACAGGTACATCCGGATGACGAGTATACCCGCACACATGAAAGTCCGACCGAGCTCGGAAAGAACGAGTGCTGGTACGTAATGGATGCACCTCGCGGCGCTGAGCTGATACTCGGCGTCAAAAAGGGTATGACGAGGGAGAGGTTCAGAGCGCACATCGAAAGCGGCCGAATAGAGGAAGGTTTAACCAGGCATCCCGTCTCAACGGGTGATTTCATCTTTATAAGATCCGGTACCGTGCATGCATTGTTAGAGGGAATCATGGTATGTGAAATACAGGAGAACTCAGACACCACCTACCGGCTGTACGATTGGGGAAGAATGGACTCAGATGGAAAGCCCCGCTCCCTCCACATAGAAAAGGCGCTCGATGTCATCAACTACCTTCCAGAATCCGAGTATGATATGTATATGAAACAGCTCGCGATACCGTATGATAAATCCGAAAAGAATTCTGTTCACACCTTTGTCCGCAGCAAATTCTTTAATATAGACCTGCTGAACTACACACAGGATTTTGACACGGAATTTCATAATGAACATTTTCATACACTCAATATCGTCAGCGGTACCGGCAGTATACTCTGGAAGGGCGGTGAGTTCGGTTTTCACACGGGCGAAACCCTGCTCGTACCCCGTACAGTCCATAAGTATACAATTCGCACTAAAGAGAGCGAGGTACTGCGGACTTTTCTCTGAAAACAGCTATGTAAAATAAACGGAGAGCAAACCGGTAACAGACGTATGAAAGCCTCCAGATCACTCACCAGAATAATCCATCAAAATCTCGGTGAATACGTGGATATAATGGAAACATGGAAGGATCGGACCTACGTTGTAGGTATGCGGGGTTACAGGGAGCAGGCATTCACATACGGTGAAATGAGAAGATGTATATTCGGACTCAGCGCTGAAATGAAGCGAAGGGGAATACACAGGGGCGAGGTCGTCGTCATTCTGGGTGAGCAGTCGCCTGAATGGGTTGCAGCCTATTTTGCAGCAATTTTCCGGGGTGCGGTTGTTGTACCGCTTGACCACAATTCTTCACCGGAGTTTATTGAACGTGTTATTGCAAAAACCGAACCTGTACTTGTGCTGACAGATCTCAATTGGCCAACCAACAGCGGGCAGTCTCTTGATGCATATACCGAAAGGGCTTCGGCCCTCCCACGAAACGGCAGGCACTCTGACAGTGTACCAAATACCCAAAAACAAAAAGGCCCAGGTCCGGATCAGCAATCGCCTCAAAGGACGTATAAAGACAACACGATCGATACTCGCAGCACTATAAAAACTTTCAGCATTATAAATCTTCAGACGATTCATGGCCTTCAAGCCGAACAAGACCAGGAACCGGAGAAGGTCAAGAGGACGGACCTTGCAGCAATCGTGTTTACCTCAGGCACAACTTCGAGCCCGAAGGGGGTTATGCTCACCCACGAAAACATCCTCTCAAACCTCGAACCAATCGAAAACGGTTTACAGAATAAGAAACAGTTTGTAAAAATTTTTACTCCTCTGCGGCTTTTATGCACTGTTCCCTTCAGCCACATGTTCGGGCAGGTGACTGGAATATTCCTACCGCTCATACTGGGTAGCAGCGTATACTTTCCCGATGATACATCGCCTGCCGCACTTATACGAAAAATCAAAAGAGACAGGATTCTTGCTCTTATCACCGTTCCACGTATTATGAAGATGATGATGGATTATGTGAAATCTGAGCTCACCGCAATGGGGAAAATCAAGGCATTCGAACGAAAATGGGAGCAACGGCAGAACCTGTTCTATCCTCTTCGGGTGCCGGTTTTCCTCGATATTCACCGGATGCTTGGGCTTCACTTCTGGGCCTTTATCGTGGGCGGTGCTCCGCTCGATCCTGAAACCCACGAGTTCTGGAGAAGGATTGTGTACGCGATATTCCAGGGGTACGGCCTGACTGAAACTGCGCCGATCGTTTCCATGTTCAATCCCTTCAGACATAACAGGAAATCGGTCGGCGAGCTCTTTCCGGGGAGAGAGGTAAAAATCAGCCCCGATGGGGAAATCCTTGTTCGCGGGCAGAATGTAATGACTGGATACTTCAATAATCCCGCTGAAACGGCATCGGTTCTGAAAAATGGGTGGCTGAAAACGGGCGATATCGGTGATATCGACGAAAATGGCCAGCTCTATATCAAGGGAAGAAAAAAGGATGTCATTGTCACATCGAATGGACAAAACGTGTACCCAGAGGACATTGAACATGTATTAAATGCAATCCCTGGCGTTCGGGAGGCGGTTGTTATAGGAAAGCCCGGGCCGGAAGGAGAGATCATACACACCGTTCTTCTCACAGAATCAGGTACGAATCCGCAAACCGTTATCCGGGAGGCTAACGGGAAACTCCAGCCCTTTCAACGGATTAAAAGTTTTTCCCTGTGGAAAAAAGCCGATTTCCCCCGAACTTCCACACTAAAGGTGCAGAAAAACCTTGTAAAAAGTACGGTGCTTTCACATGAGCAGATTGCTCCGGCAAAGGAGCGTGAAGAATTACTGGAAGGAATTGTCCCTGGAAGAATAGATAGGAACACGCGACTCGTTCAGGACCTCGGCCTCGACTCACTCGATCTGGTCGAGGTTGTGTGCAGGATTGAGAGGAAGTACGGGGTAAGTCTCGACGAATCAGTTATTGGGCCTGAAACCACCCTTCGGGACCTTGAAACAATTGCCGCAAAACCTGAATACCGGACGCACCTTGCCATGCCCCGATGGGCAAGAAAAAAATGGGCTTCTCTGCTTCGCCGGTTTCTAGTGAACTGTATAATTCTGCCTGCATTCAGAATACCGTGCAGATTAACGGCACATGGGCTTGAAAATTTGAAGGGAATCAGCGGCCCCTGCATTATATGCGCAAATCATACTTCAGACTTGGACCCGCTCGCACTTCTTCTCGCTCTGCCCCGGCCGTATCGGAGGTTTATATCCCCAGCCATGGGCCTGAACAGGTTTTACGCCTACTTCTCACATCTGGGAACTGCTCCGGCAGATGATGCTGAGGCCTCCGCGGCCCGGGAGACAACAGGTACAAATCAAAAGACATTCAAACGAATGCTTCACCGTGCAATGTACGTGATGGTCACCCTCCTCTTCAACACGTTCCCTTTTCCACAGGGCACCGCGTACAGGCCGAGTTTCGAGTATTCAGGAGAGCTTCTCGACGCTGGCTTCTGGATACTTTTCTTTCCCGAAGGAATGGTAAGCCGGACCGGAAAAATTGGAGGCTTCAGGGGAGGTGTTTCGCTTCTCGCAGAGAGGACCGGTGCCTTGGTACTACCGGCCTGCATTCAGGGCATGCATACTGTTTTACCGCCCGGAAGATTCATCCCGAAAAGAGGAAAAGTTTGTATTTCCTTCGGCAGACCGATGCACTATAGTGATGACAGTGAAACTTTTACTAAAAAGCTGGAGCAGAGAGTAAAACTGCTGTGCCGGCACCCATGAACCTGAGAGGAGATGTCTGTATATGGGTAACGAAGACACACCGGATATCGAAATAAGGGGTCTCGAAGCACGCTTTTACGATTTTTTTATAAACATCGGTACAGTGGGGTTGTACGCCGGCCTCATAAAAAGGATCATTTCAGACATACATATCGAAGCGCAGGACAAAATACTCGACCTCGGCGCAGGCACGGGCAGGAATGCACTGCTCATGCGCAACTATCTGAACGGGGGAAACATTACCGCTCTCGAAATAAGTCAGGAGATGAAAAAACAGTTTGAAAAAAAATGCAGAGGGCTTAAAAATGTCAGGCTCGAAGATATGCGAATAGAATCACCGCTTCCCTTTCACGATGAGTTTGACAAGGTGTTCATATCATTCGTTATCCATGGATTTAAACAGGAGGAAAGGGAAAAAATTCTCATAAACGCCTACAATGCCCTGCATACTGGTGGAAGGCTCTTTATCTTTGACTGGAATGAGATGAACCTCAAGGAGCAGGGCCCCGGCATGAAAGCCTTTTTCAAATATATTGAATGCGCACCGGCACGCGATTTTATTACGCGCGATTTTAAAACAGTGTTTGAAAAAATCGGATTTCACGATGTTGTTTCACGGCTTTACTTTAAAAAACGTATACGTCTTCTCAGTGGCTATAAATAAGCTATCTACGAAACTCGGTCCCAAGGGGACGTAATCCGCCGCGAAGTGGCATATCCCGCCAGGGACATATCCCGCCAGGGACATATCCCGCCAGGGACATATCCCGCCAGGGATACATGCCGTCAGGGATACATGCCGTCAGGTACATACGCCACTTTTAAATGGGACGAAATGAGAAGAGAATTATCAATAATCTTCAATCTGGACGACATTGACGGTAATTTTATAAACCTTTATATCCTTTATCTTGTTGGTCCACTCTATAAAGACATCTGCATCCCAGTTCTTGTAGATGCGAAACTCGTTGATCGACTGTTTCAGTTCGGGCAATGAAAGCATGGTTGCTATTATGGCGTTCTTTTTGGGATTTTCGTTTTTTAAAAGAAAGAACTTCATGTTGCTGATCACAAGCTCCGAGATGGGGTTGACTATTTTTTCCAGGTTTCCGATATAGCCCGGCATAGGTGTACTCCCGATAGGTGCTGCTACGTACGGATTTCTAGGTAAAAATCACTATCTGGTTGATAATTTGTGCCGTATCTTGATTGACAGGTTTACGTACCTATAGTATCACAAAACCTGACTTAATCAACTATCGAACTAATATTTTTCTTTACAAATCTGAAAAAAATGATATAATATTAATATTATTAGTTTTGTATTATGCATATATAACCCTGCATCGGCATTTCATCATTGGTTTAAAACTTCTATTGTCGATGCCAGTAACAGTGAAACACTTTTTTCATCACTAAAATTATCACAGGAGTGTCTGCAATGCACACCGTATGTCCAGGTTCGAAATTGTTACGTCACCCGAAACCCGAGATGTTCGACTGTCCGAACTGCGGTGCGGAAGTTGAAATATGGACCGACGAATTGAAGGGAGTCTGCCCGCGATGCAAAACCGTTGTTATGCGCTATCAGGACCAGAGCTGTCTCGAATGGTGCAAACTTGCAAGAAACTGCGTGGGCGAAAAGGCGTATGATAATTTTATGCAGAACAGGACACAAACTATCAAGGCGAAGCTGCTTCATGATATGGAGATTTTTTTCGGTGATGACAGAAAGCGTATCGATCATGCAAAGAAGGTTATGGGGTATGCAGAAGAGATTCTGAAAAAAGAAGGTGGCGACTGGCACATCCTCATGCCGACGAGTATTCTGCATGATGCCGGTATAAAAGTGGCGGAGGAAAAGTACGGTTCATCGGAGGGCAAACTCCAGGAAAAAGAAGGGCCAGAAGTGGCTCGAAAGATGCTCCTGCGCCTCGGGCTGCGGATGGAAGATATTGATGAAATATGCGAGATTATCGCCCACCATCACACACCCGGTGTCATCGATACGAAAAATTTTCGAATCCTGTACGATGCCGACTGTCTTGTAAACCTGGAAGAAAAGGCACAAAAGATGGAGCGCAAAAAGCTCGAGCAGCATATTGAAAAACTTTTTCTCACTCCGACCGGCAAGGCGCTTGCGAAAAAGAAGTACCTGTGATCAGAGTCCCGTTTTGATATCGAACAGACCTTCAAAGAGAACACTGGAAAGATAGCGTTCCCCGGAATCTGGGAGAATGGCCACGATAGTTTTACCGGCAAACTCCTCGATCATTCCAAGACGCACAGCCACAGCAGCAGCGGCTCCGGATGAAATTCCTGATAGAATTCCCTCTTCCCTTGCAAGCCGGCGTGCATATTCGAGAGCTTCGTCGTTACCAACCTGCTCTACTCTGTCCACTACTGCCAGGTCGAGATTCTGCGGGATGAATCCGGCGCCGATTCCCTGAATTTTATGTGGACCGGGCTCGAGCTTTTTGCCTGACAGCTTCTGACTTATGACCGGGCTGTGTACCGGTTCTACCGCTACCGACATAATTTTTTTTCCCTTCTTCTTTTTCATAAAACGCGATATGCCGGTAATGGTTCCTCCAGTTCCGACGCCAGACACAATTACATCGACTCGGCCGTCTGTATCTTCCCATATCTCCGGTCCGGTTGTCGATTCATGAACCGCCGGATTAGCAGGATTTGTAAACTGTTCCATCAAAACATATTTTTCCCTGTTACTGTTATAAAGGTCCTTGGCAGCATCGACAGCGCCTTTCATACCCAGAGATCCATCAGTGAGGATAAGATTCGCGCCAAAAACTTTCAGAATCTTCCGCCGTTCGATACTCATGGTATCCGGCATTGTGAGTGTCAGCGGATATCCCCGCGCTGCTGCCACATATGCAAGTGCAATACCCGTATTACCGCTCGTGGCTTCAACAATTTCCTTACCGGGCGTCAGCACACCGCGCTTTTCAGCATCCCAGACCATGGAGGCGCCGATACGGCACTTTACTGAATACGCCGGATTTCTCCCTTCGATCTTCACAAGTATATCAGCACTGCTGCCGTCTGTGATTCTGTTCAATTTAATAAGCGGTGTTCTCCCGATCGATAGTGAGTTGTCTGTATATATCCTTGCCATATAATTTCTCCTGTATGTTTGTATTTATACATCACATTAAATCTTTGAAAGCGCCTGATCGATATCATCGATAATATCATCTACATTCTCGATGCCTATGGAAAGACGAACGAGGTCGGGGGTCAATCCGCTCTCCACCTGCTGTTCCTCGCTGAGCTGCGAGTGCGAAGTGCTTGCGGGGTGCAGGGCAAGGCTTTTAGCATCTCCCACATTCGCCAGGTGTGATACAAGCTCAAGACTGTTGATGAACTTCTCACCTGCATTCCGCCCTCCCTGAACGCCGAATACTACCATTCCGCCGAATCCCTTTTTTAAATACTTCGATGCAACGGTATAGGAAGGATCGTCGGACAGCCCCGGGTACCTGACCCAGCTCACCTTTTTATGATCTTTCAGATACCTGGCAACCATTTCAGCATTTTTACTATGTCGCTCCATCCGTAGGTGCAGGGTCTCTATGCCCTGAAGAAAAAGCCACGCATTGTCCGGAGATATACAGGCACCCAAATTGCGGAGCGGAACAAGCCGCATTCTCATTATAAACGCCACACTGTTCATATCACCCAGGCCAGTCGCCCATCGTATCCCGTGATAACTTCCGTCTGCCTCGTTGAAAAGCTTGAAACGGCTATCACTCCAGTCGAACTTTCCTGCATCGACTACAACACCGCCGATTGCCGTGCCATGACCCCCGAGCCACTTGGTCATCGAATGGCATACGATATCAGCACCGTACTCTATCGGCCTGAGCAGGTAAGGAGTGGTAAAGGTGGAATCGACAATGAGCGGGAGATGGTGTTTTTGTGCAACTTCCGCGATCTCCTCGATATCCGTAACCTGCAGAACGGGATTTCCTATTGTTTCTATATAGAGGGCTCTTGTCCGCTCAGAAACAGCATTTTCAAAATTTGCTGCGGAAGAAGGATCAACAAAAGTTGTACGTATGCCGAATTGCGGAAGAATGTTTTTGAACATGGTGTAGGTTCCGCCGTAAAGATTATTTGCAGAGACAATTTCATCTCCACTCGAAAGAATATTTATTACCGAATAGAAAATTGCCGAAGTGCCGGACGCGAGTGCAAGCGCAGCAGCTCCCCCTTCAAGGGATGCCATGCGCTTTTCCAGAACATCCTGTGTCGGATTCATAATGCGGGTATAGATGTTTCCCATTTCTTTAAGCGCGAAAAGATCCGCTGCATGTTTTGTGTCTCTGAATACATAGGAGCTTGTACGGTACAACGGAACGCTTCGTGACAGGGTATCGGAATCAGGTTTCTGCCCTGCATGGAGCGTCCTGGTTTCGAATGCATATTCCCTTTTATTCATTAATAGTCACCTCCGATGATAATGATATTTAATTCTCGCATTAAAAACAGGCATAAAAATTCGGGATCATAGTACTTCGGCTGCAGTTTTTACTTTTCATTAAAAAAACATATTAGATCTGATACATATATCCGGTATTTTCTGCACGCAGTTCCTCGGCCCTGTGTATGAGATCGGCAAGCGTTACAGAATTAACGACGCCGTCGATCGCATCCACTATCTGCCTGCGTATCTCCTGTATCGAAATTTCCTCGTATTTACCCAGGGGATGATTCCACTCCACCCTCTTCTCCTGAGGAAAAATATCAAACTCACCATCGATAAGTGTTATAACCTGTCCAACTGTGATGGAATCAGGGGGTCTTTTCAGTATGAAACCGCCACCAATCCCTCTCCTGCTTTTTACGAACCCCGCCTTTTTTAGCACGAGCATTATCTGTTCAAGAAATTTAAGAGGCATCTGCCTGCGTCCGGCGATATCCGACAGCGGAACGACCTCACCGCTTGTATACCTGTAGGAAAGATCGAGCAGTGCATTCAGTGCGTACACTCCCTTTGCGGTTATTTTCACTGTTTTGCTTTCCTCGACTTCAAGGTTATTCGGGCACCTCCCGTCCGAATAATGCCTCCAGTATCTCTTCCATAACGAACAGGCGTTAAATGATACACTTCCGATATCATCGGTCGAATCATTTTATTTAATAATAATACTAACTTAATAATATTAATAGTATTTTAGCAGAAAAAAAATTACAAGTCAAGAAAATAATTATAAAAATGATCACAATGCTGAAAAGTCCAGTATAAAGAAATGAAAATTAGGTTTTAATTGATGTATACATATTCCTGGGATTCCCAAGCAATAACCTCTCACCTCAATTATTGTTTAAATCCACAAGTTCTTTTGTCGTTACAAATGTAGCCCTTCCCTCAAGTAAATCAAGAAAATCAACAAAAGGCTGCCAATAATTGTAAACTTCATTATTACCCGTATACCACCCATGGACTATAATTATCAGCGGTGACGCCTCCCCGCTTTTTTGATCAATCGCCTTTTTCAATACCTCGTACCATTCATCGGATGTTAACTTCAAATCTTCTTTAAGCGCACAGGCAATATCGCATAGATATACTTTTTTATTATTAACCTCAAGTGTAGTAATCGGAACGGCATAGAAACTATGTCCTTCTACAGGATTAGCAACCATCTACAGCATCTTTAACCCTCATCAGCAGGTCTTTTTGCTCTTCGTACGTCATACTGGCAAGCTGTTCTCCTGTGTAATACCCAGCTCTGCATCAACTTGAATATTGACATAGAACACATCATTATCCGGAGTTTTGCATGAACAGTCCATTAGAAAACAAACAAAAAAAATAACCGCCGAAATGATCATTAATTTATTCATACTTTTCACTTATACACACCTTTGGGAGTACTCACCTTTATTGGGACTATTAATCATTAGTATTTGTAACAGTCCCGGTAATTGGTTTAAAATAATTCTCGATGAAACCGACACGTGCTCTGCACCATTCATCTTTTCTTACATAGCTTTTATACTCCATATACTCCTTCTCATCGAGTGTGCCATGACAATATACATAAAGTGCACAGTCAATACACTCCTTTACCAGTAATTGCCTTTTTTTTTCTCTCCGAATTGTATTTTTATTTTCTTTTAAAATGGTTTCAAGTGGGTATTCATCAATATTCCCGAAGCTAATCGAATGTTCGTAAGATAGAGTTCCGTTCTGATATGTATTTCCGTCAGGGTGAACTTCAATTGAAAAATACGACAAATCGCATACACCGAATTTCATGTTTTCAGGATTAAAATTCTTCTTTATCACTGATTCAACAATCCCACAAAATGGCTGCACAGATTCATAACGAAAGCGGTTTTTCCACCAAAGTCGAAATATGTCTCCTAAAAAATCTGCGAATTCATCGGGAGTTATTGCAAGGTCATTCCCGTCGTAATCACTAAAAAGAACAGGGTTGAAGTTTACGATTCCTTGAGGTTGAAGATTTGTAAGAAAATAAAATATTTTTTCTGCGCTGGAGAGTGATTTTTTCGTCACAACATAATTGATACCCCAATCAAATCCGTATTTTTCCAGGATTTCTACTCCATGCATAAATTTTCTACTATATTTTTCCGAATCTATAACCGCACCTATCCCACGTAGGCCTCGTATTGGGTCAAAACTGGTACCAATAGAAGTCAAACACAGTTTTTTAAAAACTGGAACAAAATATTCCGAAAAAAGTGTAAGATTCGTCTGTATACTATGATGGATTCTGTCCATCATAGTTTTTGTACATACATTTTTTTGAATTTTAAATACTTCCCAAAAAAATCCCGGACCAAGCATGAGAGGCTCACCCCCATGCCATAAAATATTTATTTCATCATTATGTAAAGCGAGATATTCATGAATACGCTCATACAATATCTGTAAAATTTCTGATGTTATCGATATGCCATCCTTGTTTTTTGAGGCATTTTTACAGTAAATGCAGTTTGAATTGCAATTCTCTGTTACTTCTACTACTAGAATTGCCATGAGATTAAAATGCCTTATTAAAAAGAATATATAACCGGAATGGACGAAGACTAAGCAGCTAACTCATTTAGAGCACTTTTTGAACAGCGTTGTACACCTCTTCCTCTGTTATTTGATCAATGCAGTGAATTTCTTTTAAGGGGCAGGGTGTTGCATATAATTTACCCCCATCATTCCGACTGGGACCGATGCATTCCTCATCAATGCCCAGTCCACATGGCCTAGAGGGCTGGATATGAAATTGCTCTGGGTACCCATAGACAAGATGATGAGTGGGACCCCATAAAGCTACGGTTTTTACACCTGCTAAATGGGCTGCATGCAGTATAAAATTATCTGACGTAATCACAAGATCACATTTCCTTACCAGTGCAACTAGCTCCTGAGGGGTTGTCAGTCCTCGCACTGAATATGCATTCCTTATCAAAGGGTCATTGAGTCTTCCCACCTGTATAATAAACATGCCATCAGACTGAAGATGTTGTACGATAGGTTCCCAAAGAGAACTTTTCATTATTTTTCGTGGGGAATCAGACGTCGGGGCTATGAGAACATTTTTTTTCTTCCAGGGGATGAAATTATGCAGAATTGGATCATCCTCAATCTCATCTGGAATAAACAAACCTTCATCAACAGGGGTCTCAAGACCGAAAGCACGCGATAGAACCTGGTATGGACGACGTATACCGGGGCCGAGCTTCTCCATATGCCAGTAATTAACGCTTTGTATCTCCGCCCCTTTTGGAGGATATCCGTATTCAACTATAGCCGGATGCCCATTTAATATCTTATAATAGCTTGTCCGTCTTACTAAGTTGTATTTCCTTGAAGGGTCTTTATCAAAAACCCGTTTCAATACCCCGGAAACTATAAGCATATCGCCATACCCGCCAACTGGATTTATCCAGGGATATATATTTTCTATTTTCTCACTGGTTTTTTGGCTCAAACCTCACTCCTGAAATAGGCTCAAAGTATTTCTCAATAAATCCCCGCTTCGCGTCACACCACTCGCTTTTATGCATGAAGCTTTGATGTTTTGAATATGCATCAAGGGGACATCCGCCGTGGCAGAGCTCCCAGAAACGACAATTATTACATTCACCACTAAAAAGCAATGCGACTCTCTCCTTCAACTGGTCTCTTTCTTTATGATGTAGAATATCAAAAAATGATTTATCCATGATATTTCCATACTGAAGAAGCCCCCAGTCGGCAGATCTTCCACACTGGGATGTTTCTCCATCAGGCGCTACATTTATATGATGATACGTACAATCACCGGAGTCCACACATCCGAGCATTCTGTTTCCGTCTATTATATTTGCATAAAGTGAACGGAATGGTTCAAGATCCGGATAACGATATCGGTGCTCCCACCATACAGGAAAGATTGCACCTAGAAAATCAACAAATTCTTCAGGTGTTATTGAAATATCCTTCCTTTTATTATCATAGATGAGTACCGGATTAAGACTTATTCCACCAGTAAGCAACAGATTCGTAAGAAAGAAAAAGACATCAAGGGGATGTGCAAGCGACTTTTTAGTTACCACATAGATCATGCCCCAGCCGAATCCGTTTGACTCCAGGATTTCAAGCTTTTCCATAAAGAGCCTGTTATATAAATCTGAATTGCTTGGTGTACCAGGACCTCTTATGTTCGGCTCCGGGTCAAAACTGGTACCGATTGAGGTCATTCCTAATTTTCTAAACACATCAATAAAGTCCTCTGAAAAACAGGTAAGATTTGTCTGCATACTGTACCGTATGCGGTCTTTGGTGGAATTACAGTATCTTTCCTGAAACTCAAGAGCTGTAAGGTAGAATTCAGGACCAGAGAGAAGTGGTTCGCCACCATGCCAGAGAATTTCAACAGTTTCTTCTTTTTCTTTGAGAAGAAATTCATTGATCCTTATAAATACCTGTTCAAGTACTTCAAGGCTCATTGAAGAACCTGAATTCTTCTTTCTAACAACGTCACAGTAGTAGCAGTTGGAGTTGCATTTTTCAGTAACTTTAAGAATCAGGGTTGCCATACTTCCTTCTTATCACGCTGAATTGATTTATACTGTTCAATGACGTCCATAAACTCTGAGAAAAATTTGCTACATCCCGGTATACTTTTAACAGTATCAGAAAACTTGCCCAGGCATATCCTCCAGCCTGGACAATAAGCACATCCGTCAGTTTTTAAAAAGAAACCAGTCCACCTGAAGTATCTTTTCGACAGTTCTTTTTCAACTTCAGGATTATTCAGTTCTTCTATACTATCTGCAATATAATGACCCTGTTTTAAATCATCATGAGAGAAATAAACACGCCCGTCATGATCCAGATGCAGGTAAAACCGAAAATCATTAAAATATACTGAATTATAATCATTCCTTTTGTGCGGATCATATCTATTTGCTATATAGTAAAATGGATCTATAGGAGCATGTGGTACCAGAGGTAAAAGTGCATAGGTCATAAGGTCAGTCATAAGTTCCCAGTCAAGATAATCCTTTTTGAACTCCAGTGCTGATGTAATACCAAGAGATGAAATTATTTGTAGGTTCGTATAATTCTCCTTTTTATTGGTCGGCAAGTATACACGGATATTAATCTGTCTTAGAAGTGGTAATTTTTCAACAAAATCAAAAAAATTACCTAATGAAGGTGTATACACCGCTAAAGGGACGTCCAGCCAATCATTTTGAAAAGGGATAGATGCAAGTGGCGTCTGAGTTTCCAGTTGAAGACAGTGAATATGAAAATCAAACTCTTTTTCTAGAGCAACAGCTTGCCCTACATCCTGTATTTTATCTAATTTGATAACAAGAGATCTTTCCCTTAACGTACGTATTAATTTCTTGTTAAGGGGGCAAACGAAAAAATCGGGATTCAAAAATATACCTCCTTGAGACGCAGCGGCTCCTCTTCCTGAAAACGAGAAAGACTGTGCGCAACACAACCACCATGACAGTTCTTATCATCACGAAATACGCAGTCATCGCATTCTATAAAAATCCCTCCCGCCTCAATACGGATCGAATCGTGCAGATGCATATAGTATTCATGTATATCTTTAAGTGAATTAAACTCAAAAATCGATTTTTTATGAAATGAAGAAAGCGGAAAACAGGACCAGACGGACATATCAGGCCCTATATCAATAACTGGTCCACACCCAAATTCATTTTTTCCTCCCGTATAGCGATACAGCCACGCAAGCTGCTCATCCGTAAACTTGCACATTGGAAAACCGCAATCGAGTCCGGGTTTAATTCTGAGGCGTTCAAAAAGCGATATGTATGAAAAGACACGGTTTATAACCTTTTCCATGTCATCGAGGGCAATGTATATATTCTTCCTGCCAGGAATAGGATGAGCAATACCCAAACGTATGTGCCGCTGTAATCCATATTCATTAATATACTGAAAAATGAAGTCTAACTCAAAATCAGTTCTATAAATATTAAAACCCGGTACCACCTTTTCTCCAAATGCACGTAGAAATCGTTTAACGCTTTCAATCTCAGCAGGAGGGCTAGGGGTTTTTAACGGATCATTGAGATTACAGATAAAGGAAAGCCGTTCTCTGGGTACTGGCTTGAAAAATGATACAGCTTCCTGAAGTTTTTCCTCTTTCATAACACCGCTTGTAAAAACGGTGACATCCAATCCTCTTTCAAGAACATATAGGACCATGTTGTTAAAATCTGGATGCAGAGTTGGTTCGCCACCCAGTATCGAGAACCGCTTTTCTCCTGACTTCTGGAGAAAATCAACAAGGTAAATAAGATTTTCCCACGACAAAACGTCATCGGGTGATGATTCCGACATATGCTTCTTTGCAAAACAGTACGGACAGGAACGGACACAATACTGGGTGAAAAGAATGTTTGGCATGCTTTTTTGCCTCCTGCCATGTCTTGTACAGATTAATATGAATGAAATGATGAAAACCCATGAACTGTCCGTTGTAATGCAAGTTTGTAAAAAGGGGATTATCCTACATACCCTATAATTTATGGATGGTAAAATATTTATAAGGACTATTTTAGGGTGTTATACTTGGCATAAAACTTTGCCACGAGGACATTTAACTTTAGCCTCCGCTGTAGTATGTACTTCCATAGCTTCTATAATAATAATAACAATGGTAACTATAGTAATAAAGCGATCCGCCACCGCTGCAGTATTGACTGTAGTATCCACTGCTGTACTGGCTAGAATAACCGGATCCACTCGAATATCCACTCGAATATCCACTGGAATATTTGCTCGTGTAACCTCCGCTTGTGTATGTCCCTCCCTCAGTTTCTTTATCTTCATCTTTTTTATTGCATGAAACAGTTAAAAACGCTGGTCCAGCAATAGTAACGATCGCAAGTCCACCAATTCGCTTTAGAGCCTCACGTCTTGTTATTTTCTCATCTATTACTTCTTTTTCTTCACTATTATCTGACTTTCCCCCTTCATGCATAGCATCCCCCTTTATTATAACATTCCATTTTTCTTGGTTTGTGTCCTATTGTTTCGCACCGGAATAGATGCAAGCCAAATATACCCCAGACACTATCCCCCGACACATTATTTTATATATGTACCACACCAAATTATAAAAATTTTACCGTTATTTAATCATAATATAAAAAAAATGTCAACAAAATTTATTTGTTAAATCTTTCATTCTCCTTACGTATTTCTTAATACCGTTTTTTATATCTAAAAAAGGTCGATTATATCCGACAGTCCTTAATTTCATTAACTCCGCCTTGGTAAAAGTTTGATATTTTCCCTGAAGATGTTCAGGGAAAGGGATATATTCAATTTTACTATTGTTAAGCAGCTTACTGATTTGTTTTGCTATGGTTAGAAAACTCACCGCTTTTCCTGTTCCACAATTAAAAATACCACTGAGTTGCTTATTCTCGTAAAAGAATAGATTGATATCACAAGTATCATCAACAAATACAAAATCCCTTTTAAAAACTGAACTTCCCTTAAAAAGCTTGATCTCTCCCTCGCATATTGCCTGTCGATAAAACCGGTAAACCACAGAAGCCATTTCTTTTTTATGTTCTTCATATGGTCCATATACATTAAAATATCGAAGACCTACAATCTGTGTTTTTGTTTGAGAGATAGTCTTGCGAACATAATTATCAAACAGGTGTTTGGAGTGAGCATAGATATTCAAAGGTGATTCATATAGAGATTCTTCATAGAATCCTCTAACACCAAGTCCATAAACTGATGCCGATGACGCATATATGAACGAGATGCTGTTCTTTACCGCATGATTTAGTAATACTTTAGAATAATAATAATTATTATACATCATATATTTTTCATCAGTTATCAAAGTGTTCGTACAGGCTCCACTATGAAAAATAGTTTCCACCTTATCAAAATATCGCAATTTCTTTATAAAATCATTTTTATCAATTAAATCAATATATCTCAATTCCGCCAGGGTTGTTTTCTGGGATAGGGTTTTGAGATCATCAACAATAATTACATTACTGATACCTTTTTTATTGAGAAACCGTATTATGTTTGAACCGATAAAACCAGCCCCACCTGTTACAATTATCATTAATCAATCACTCATACTTTTATTAATTGATTCGATTATTTTGGATGTTGAATAACCGTTCAATATTGGAATAACGTGGGTTTCTACGGCAAATTTTTTGCCAATAATTTCTTCATGTTTATAATCTCCTCCCTTAATTAGAATATCAGGGCGTATTCTGGAGAGCAGCTCATATGGTGTATCTTCATTAAAAATAATGACATGATCGATAATTTCAAGATGCACAAGAAGGAATGCTCTATCATGCTCGTTAATAATCGGTCTTCCGGTGCCTTTGTTCCTTTTCACAGAAATGTCGCTGTTTAGCCCAACAATGAGTATATCTCCAAATTCTTTTGCTTTCGTAAGACAATAGATATGACCCTTATGGAGAATATCGAAACAGCCATTAGTGAAAACTACCTTTTTATTTCTTTTCTTATATTTCCGAAGAAGCACAAGCAGTTCTTGCAATGAGACCAATTTTCTATTATCGCATGAGAAAATAAGTTCGTCCGCAGATACAGTCGAAGTGCCTATCTTGGAAACAACAATTCCAGCGGCCCTGTTAGACAGTTTAATTGATTCTGCTAGATCAATTCCATTTGAAATAAAGGTAGAAATAGTGGCAACAACGGTATCTCCCGCACCACTTACATCAAATACTTCCTTTACCATTGTTGGAACATGGAGGCATTGATTATGTGAAATTAAGCTCATCCCTTTATCTGAGCGTGTGACAAGCAAATAATCGATATCGTATTTTTTAATAACTTTTTTCCCCCAATATTCTATCTCCAAATCATCATTTTGTAATTCTCGACCCACAACGGAAGAAAATTCTTTAAGATTCGGTGTAACCATGTATGCACCATTGTATATACTCCAATCAAGGAACTTTGGATCAATAAAGACCTTTTTATTTAACTTCGAAGAGGCCTGAATAATAAACTGTGAGATTTCACCATTAATGAAACCCTTACCAAAATCGGATATAACAACAGCATCCATATTTCCCACATACTTGGTAAAACTCTCTTTAAACTTTTGTGTCTCTTCTTCACTCAAATGATATATTGTTTCTGTGTCCATCCGCACAATTTGCTGATGGTCACCAATAATTCTTGTTTTTAAGATCGTAGGTACATAATTAACAATAAAATCTGATTGTATCTTGCTTTCATCCAGTAATTTTTTTAATAATTTTCCATTTATATCATCCCCGACTCGAGCTATCAATATAGCCTGTGCTCCAAGGTTGGCAATATTATTTGCGACATTACCTGCTCCACCAATAACAAGTTTAGTGTTATCAACCAGCACTACTGGTACCGGGGCCTCAGGTGAGATTCTATCAACTTTACCAAAATGGTACTGATCAAGTATGACATCACCCACAACAAGGATCTTTAATCTTGAAAAATCAAGGCTGTTCATTTTGAAGCTCTTTTTCCAGGATCTCACAAATAATATGCCCAATTAAAATATGGCATTCTTGTATCCGAGCAGTATCATTTGAGGGAATTACGATTGAAAGATCAGCGATACGTGCAATTTCACCACCATTTTTTCCTAACAATCCTACAGTATAGCATGATAAAGTTTTTGCCTTTTTTATGCCCTGAATGACGTTTATACTATTTCCAGATGTTGAAATACCAATTACCAGATCTCCCTCATTTGATAAAGCCTCTATTTGTCTTTCAAATATACAATCAAATGAAAAATCATTCCCAACTGCCGATAAAATTGCTGGATTAGAGGCCAGTGCAATAGCGGGGAGAGCTCTTCTTTTCTCATGGAGCTTTCCAACAAGTTCTGCCGCGATATGTTGACAATCAGAGGCACTTCCTCCATTTCCCATTAGAAGTATTTTATTACCGCTTTTTATTGTTTTTACAAACTTGCCGGCAAGCTCACTAATAGGATTGATACAATTTTGGAGGATCTCATTAACAACAGTTATATGTTCCTGAATGCTCTCAATGATAGGTTCTTTTTCAATCATATTATTATCCGATAAAGTAATTACTATAATTTATTAAGAGTATACATTATAATTACAATAATTGGGAGTCAAAATATTTCTATTGTGCGTAAGGTTTTGATGCGGTTAAACAATTTCAAGTGGCTGTTATCCAGAAAATACTTCACCAGGGATTCTTTAAAGAATTTCCTTCCATCCATGACCCATCTAAACAATGTACTGATGCTTTCTATAATAAAAATTGTAATTATATGCATAGTTTTTATAACTGTTACCTTTAATGGAATGGGAGATAATTTTAAAGTCGGCGAAAAACTCACCTATGACATTTTCTTAGGAGGGTTTAAAGTCGGGTATCACACAAATATTATATATTCAATTGAACAATTAAATGATGCTGCAATGTACAGAGTCGATGCTAAAACAAAACTAACAAGCATCTTTAATTTTTTTTATAAAATTGATGATTTATGGCGAATCTATATTGATAAAAAAACTCTTTTACCAACTCGAATTGAAAAAGAAATGGTGGAAGGAAAAATTGAAGAGATTTATGTATATGATGTCGATCAAAGGAACAGGACGATTGTAATTAATAAAGTGGGGGAAAATAACCCACCTTTATTTATAATTGGTGGTAATAATATTTTGGACATTATATCGATGATTTATTACATACGAAAAAATGTACCTCACTATTCAAAAACAGGCACGATAATGCACTTCGATTTTTTACAAAATAAAGAATTAAAATCGGTATCCTTTGAATATCGAGGGAAAAAATGGATAACGATCCCTAAGTTAAAGAAAAAGCGCGCGATTCCCGTATACATGTTTAAACAGATTGGAAGTTATGAAACTGAATTCTATATTGGCGTTGACAAATTACACCTTCCACTGATGCTGTTTATTGATTCTCGTTATGTACCATTCAAACTTGACGTTGAAATAATACTATCAGAATACCTTAAAGAGTCCAGCGGGTCCTTTTTTTAACTCTTTCGCTGTAAAATGATGTTTATCAATCCAGCTATAAAAAAGAGTATATTTGGGAGCCATGCGGTGAGAAACGGTGAAAAAACTCCAGATTTTCCTACTCTTTCAAGAGTAATGAAGAATACATAATAGAGAAAAATTATTACAACTCCTATGCCAAGGCCTAACCCCTTACCAGTCCTTTTCTTTCTCACAATAAAAGGAATACCGAGGAATGTAAAAAGTACACATGCAAACGGGATTGCGATTCTTTTATGAAATTCAATTAAATATACCTTATGTTCTATGGAACCCTCAGGGTAATTACTCAATTGGACCTTAAGTTCTTTTAGATCCATATCAAGTGGTGATTTTGCAATACTCTTCAAAACTCGGCTTTCTACAGGGATGTTGAGTTTCATAGCCTCAAATTTTATTATGCTCGAAGAAAATTTACTTGTTTTAGAGTATAAAAAAATGCTGCCTGAATGAAGCATAAGTGTAATATATGATTGTGGAACACCTATGGTAACAAAATGTCCGTCCTGAGCATTTATCGTTTTTTCGTCTTCACCTTCGCTCCGTTCAAAAATTGTAATATTAATCAATGCACCCGTCTTTTCATCTACATAATCTACAAGTAGTGTCACATCATCATTTATTTTATTAATACTCTTTTCATAAATCTGCATATGAGGATTTGTTAATATTAGTTTTTCATAAAGAATTCTGAACTTCAGGTTTGATACAGGAACTAGTTTGTCAGTAAGGAAAAAACTAACAATTCCAATACATATTCCGGCAAAGTATAAAGCAATGAAGACTGCTGACAAACGTATTCCACTTGCCTTTATAGCGAGAATTTCACCATCATGAGATAATCTGCTTACTGAAATAAGTGCACCCATAAGTGTAGACATCGGCATTGTAACTGCAAGAATTGGTGGGAGAGAAAAAAATATGAGTAAGATTAATTCAATAATATTTGCATAACCCTTGGCCACAAGGCCAACAAAATACATTAATCGTTCAAATAAAAGGATAACCGAAAAAAATACCATACTTCCTATATATGTTGGTAAAAACTCCCTCAATATGTATAACTTCAAAGTTTTCATTTGATATAAAAACCCATGACTGTCCAAATTAGATAAAACTCTTATTTTTTTTACAATGTACCCATGCTGTCCAAATTAGCAAGAATGCTATAAGATTAATATCTTCAAGTAATAATCTTATTAACAAGGAGTAAAACAAACTCAAAACAGGCTTTAAAATGGCTTATGCTGTCCAAAATACGAATCGAAATCTCAAAATTGCTAAAATGTGAAAAAGTCCTTTATTATCAGTTAGGCTATTCCAGCTTCGCTAATTTGGACACGAGTGATAAAAACCTTTATAATTCAGAAACAACATACTTACAAAGTGAATTCATGGGATTTTTTATTTTTTTCAAACTTTACCAGGATAATGAAATCATTTTATCACAATGTCTGGAATTTGTTAAAGTAATATAGTGTTAAGCAAAACAGATAAGCTTTGTAAACACTGTAAACACACTGTTCAGCTTTTATTTCTCAGAGAATAGTATATAATTGTACATCATTGGAATTTACAGCCACTCTTCTTTAATAATATCTCCCTTAATACCCACAACCATCCATTTGATAGGCACCTTACGCTCAGCTATCTCACCCGCCCGCATGGCAAGATTAAGAAGCCCGTTGCAGCATGGGACCTCCATCGTCATAACGGTGAGAGTATTTATCTTTGCCTGATCGATGAGTGCCACAAGTTTATCGAGATAAACGCCCTGACCTTCATCTAATTTGGGGCATGCAATCGCAAGTGCCCTCCCCTTCAGGTGGTCTCTGTGAAAATCACCGACCGTATAGGCAACACAGTCAGCGCACAGAAGCACGTCTCTTCCCTGGAAATGAGGCGCCATGACCGGGATAAGATGAAACTGAACAGGCCAGTGAGTCAGCTCGGACGGCCTTTCCGGACCCTCGGTAACAGCGTCCCGCTCCTCCGATTCAAAGTTCATAGTCTGCGCACCTGGACATCCTGAATGGGCATGAACAGGAAGATCCGTTATGGCAACCTCGACACCCTTTTCTTCAAGAGCTTTCATTGCTTCACCAAAATATCCCATCTCTCCGTGCTCCTTCAGGTGCTCGAGGTGCGCCCGTATCACATTGTCCCCCTGGAGGATGATATTTGCCATAACCTTTTTTTCATCGTACGGCTCGGCCTCCCTTTTCTCCACACTGATTGCACCTTCCGGACAATGCCCGATACAGGCTCCAAGTCCGTCACAAAATAGGTCGCTGATGAGCCTTGCCTTGTCATCGATGATCTGGATAGCGCCCTCCGGACAGTTTGGAATACACAGTCCGCACCCGTTGCATTTTTCCTCATCTATGGTGATGATTTCCCTCTCCATTTTCAGTCTCCTTCTCGTTTGATTTGTAATTTCATACCGAGAGTATGCACCAAATCGGAGTGGAATACCTTGATACAGATCAATTTTTGGTAATTTTTTGGAAAGCGGCGTACGTACCTGGCGGGATACATCCCCCCGGGACCGAGTATCACAACTAACATGTTTGAAGTTACTTAAAAGAAAAAAGATAGAGGACGATTCAGAGGATTGCTGCCTGAGTATCCGTGATTCTCCGTGTATTGGTATACACATTGACTCTTTTTCCGCGGGCAAAACCAGCGAGAGTAATACCGAATTTATCGGAAAGCTTGACCGACTCTGAAGTCGGTGCCGAACTTGAAACGACAATAGGGATACGTGCGTTAATTACCTTTACCATCACCGCTGACGAGACCCGCCCGCTCGTCAGGAGTATTTTATCTTCCATGTTCATACCGTGTAATAGGCAGTGGCCGACAAGCTTATCGATCGCGTTGTGCCTGCCGATATCCTCCCGAAAAAGCAGGATTTCACTATTGCAGCAGAGTGCGGCGCTGTGCACACCACCGGTCATCCTGTATAAAACCGATTTTTTCTGCGCGAGATGAACAAGCTCAAGCAATTGACCGCTTCTTGCGCTGATGTTCGATTCTATCTTCTTCGCCCCGGTGTTCAGGGTGGTGTAATAGAAGCACCCCGGAGTGATGTACCTCTTAAGCCGCACACCCTCAGCTGGATACTGTCTCTCATTCACCGATATATACACAATATTCCTGCCATTATCGATTCTCGATGTAAGAATATCTTCCGCTCTATCAATTACTCTTTCCGAAAAAAGAAAGCCGACTGCAAGTTCGAGCAGGTTCTCCGGTGTACAGACAACGGTAACAAATTCATTTTCATTGAGAAAAATAGTCAACGGGAACTCCGTCACCACGAAATCGTCGATGTTCTCCTGCGATTCTCTTCGAATTCGGGTGACGGGATGCTGTTCATAGGTCTTCATTACATGTCCTTTATACAGGCAACGTAATATTTACCAACCACGGGTTATTACACCGCCGCAAAGCACGGTATCACCAGTATAACACACAACAGCCTGGCCAGGCGTAATCGCCCACTGGGGTTCCCTGAAAGATAGGCGCATGGTTTTTTCACCAAGCGGCGTGATGGTTGCCTCTGCTGGTGTATGCAGAGAACGTATCTTCGCTATTACTGAAGTAGCTCCATGCTGCTTGTCAGAGATCCAGTGCACATCATCCGCCTCCAGTTCCCGATGATACACCTCGTTCCTGCTTCCGACCGTTATCGTGTTGCTCGCACGGTCAATTTTTGTCACATACAGGGGGGAATGTGAAGAGATACCCAGACCCCTTCTCTGTCCAACTGTGTAACACATTATTCCCGTATGCGTGCCGAGCACCTGACCTTCTTCAGATTTGATAGGACCCGGAGAAAGCAGTTCGGAGCTGTACTGTTCAAAAAACCGTCGGTAGTTCTTCCCCACGATAAAGCAGATTTCCTGAGATTCAGGCTTGGTGGATACACGGAGATTCATATTCCTTGCAAGCTCCCAAACGTCGGTTTTCCTGAACTGTCCGAGCGGCATGAGGGTCCGTTTCAATACCGGCTGTGTCATAACGTAGAGAAAGTACGACTGATCTTTTTCAGGATCTATTCCCTTTTTTAAAAGATACTCCTCCCTGGCTTCGTCGAATTCTATCCGGGCGTAATGGCCTGTTGCAATAAAGTCGGCGTTCAGCTCATCAGCCTTCTTCAGCAGCACGCCGAACTTGATGAACTGGTTGCAGCGTATGCAGGGATTCGGTGTTTTTCCGCTTTGATACTCATCGGTAAAATTATCGATCACAAGCTTTTGAAACTGCTCCCGCATATTGAGCACGTAATGCGGTATCCCGAGATATGCCGCCACCTGCTGGGCATCCCATATACTTCTCACGCCGCAGCAACTCTCTGTGTTTTCTGTGCTGTTGAACGCCTTCGGCAAAAGCTGCATGGTGATGCCGATCACTCTGTATCCCTGTTCCCTGAGGAGCGCAGCCGTAACTGATGAATCGACACCACCGCTCATTGCGACGAGAACTGTTTTATTCATATCCCGCCTGCTATACTCAATTTTAAAATAGGTCGGCCGATCAACACATTCTATGTATATCCTCACTGCCCCAGCTGCCCTTCATTTTATCCGTGCCTCGAACGATAAAAGTGGCGTATGCTACTTCGCGGCCGAGTATCAAACAGTAACTTGCTCGAAGTTACTTAGAAGAGTGATGCCTCTCTCATCCTTTCCGTAATACCGGGAAGGATATCGAGCACACGGTTTATCTCGTTTTTAGTCGTGTGCCTTCCCAGGGAGAACCTGACGGCACTTTGTGCCGCTCCCAGCCCGACGCCGATGGCTAACAGCACATGGGATGGTTCGAGTGTTGCAAAGCTGCAGGCAGACCCTGTCGAACACGCAACACCCGTCATGTCAAGCCCCACGATAAGCGACTCTCCGTCGATATACTGAAATGAGACATTCACATTGTGGGCGATTTTCCCTATTTCTCCAATCGGCTGTATTGAGCCGATTTTATTGTTGGCGTGCATTACTGAAACGAGGATAGTATCGTCATCTATCGCCCTGTTCACGTCATCCGGATCAACAATGCCGTCCGCACCCACACCGACATACGTAACCCTGAATCCCGCATGCTCGAGAAACCGGCAGCAGTTGAGCACGGAACGATGTTCGATCGCCGAGGTCACGATGTGGTTTCCTTTGTTCCTGTTCCTGAACGCAGTGCGTTGGATTGCGAGGTTATTACTTTCGGTACCTCCGCCGGTAAAAATAATTTCATCGGAATTCGCGCCGATATGCCGGGCAATATCCTCCCTCGCCTGTTCAACCGCAGCACGGGCCTCCTGCCCGAAAGAATGGGTGGATGCCGGGTTTCCGAAAATCTCTTTTTGATACGGTTTCATGGCATCGACGACTGACTGATCAACAGGTGTCGTTGCTGCATAATCGAGGTATATACGGTTATCGGTACGAGTCATCTCCTGCTCCCGCTGGAGTCATACAGCATATATAATAATGATGTTACCCTTGTGTCAAAGGCAAGGGTAATGCTGCCGGATAATTGCACCCAAAGACGTGATAATCTTCGTAATGGCTCCCCATTGAAAATGAAAAAATCGCTTGACACAAAAATGTATCTATCCTGTAATGTATAGACTGACCGTCAGTCGATAAAATATACTTTTTATCCGAATGGAGAAACATGATGCGCGTTGTAAAGGAATATACCGTTAGAAAAAATGAAATCCTCGACACAGCCCAGAGGCTTTTTTATAGTACCGGGTATGACCGGACAACGGTCGATGCCATCATTAATGAGGCGGGAATTGCCAAAGGTACCTTCTATTACTATTTCAAATCCAAGCTGGACCTGCTTGATAGTCTGGTCGATAGGATGGTGTATCAAATGATAGCGACTGCAAGACCGATAATTGACGCCGAAACCGACTCTATGGAAAAACTCAGGGGCCTTTTTAACACAATAGGAACAATTAAATTGAACAACATGGAGTTGCTGCTTCAGGTTATAGACGTCCTGTACCGGGATGAGAATCTGATTACCCGGTATAAGATGAATATGAAATTCCTCGAAAAGTTTGGTCCTTTGTTTTCAGACATCGTACGGCAGGGAGTCAGGGAAGACATTTTCAACACACCCTTCCCCGAGGATGCCGGTGAGTTGATCATTCAGCTGGGCACATGTATGGGTGAAAATATTGCCGGGCTGCTGCTGGAGCTGGATAAAAAACCATCAAGCCGGGAAATTCTGGAGGCAAAGATAAAGATGTATGAAAACACCATTGAAAGAATAGTGGGAGCTGAAGAGGGTTCTTTAAAGTTGTTTGACACAAACATGCTGGATGCATTTTTTCGACAGGAACAAAGTACAGAGGAGATGTAAAGATGATAAAGGTTGAGAATGTAAACCGGAACTACCGAACAGGAGACACCGTCGTTGAGGCGCTCAGGAGGGTAACTCTTGAGATCGATCAGGGGGAGTTCATCTCTATTGCCGGGCCTTCAGGGTCGGGAAAAACAACCCTTCTGAATCTCATAGGTTGTATCGACCGGGCCGACTCCGGTGAAATATTCATCGATGGCCAGGCAGTTTCAGCCAAAGGAAATAGAGAGCTTGCCCTCTTTAGAAGAGAGAAGCTGGGATTTGTATTTCAGACCTTTAATCTTATACCGGTGCTGACTGCATATGAAAATGTTTCTTTCGCGCTCTCTCTCCTGGGTATGCACGCAAAAGAAATACGGGAGAGGAGTATGGCACTGCTGTTGGAGGTCGGACTTGCAGGCAGAGAGAACAGTCTTCCGACCAGGCTTTCAGGAGGCCAGCAGCAGAGAGTGGCGATTGCAAGAGCACTGGTCAAAGAGCCTGCTATCGTTCTGGCAGACGAACCGACAGCAAATCTTGATTCCAAAACCGGAGGGTTGGTCCTGAAACTCATGGAGGATATGAATGCGCGATACAACTCGACCTTCATTTTCTCTACACATGATCCCATGGTTATGGATTTTGCCCACCGGCTTGTAAAACTCCATGACGGCAAGATCAGCGCGGATGAAAGGAGATAGAAATTAAATTCCTTATAGGCCTCGCATGGAAGAATCTCTCCAGACATAAAAAGCGAACTATTATCACTGCCTCAGCCATTGCGGTGGGTCTTGCTATCTTTATTTTTATAGACTCCTGGCTCCTGGGCGCTCAGAGAGAATCGGAGCGTAACCTCATTTGGTATGAAACAAGCTCTGCCAGGGTTCTTAATCAACAGTACTGGGAGGAGAAAGACCAGCTTCCCCTGAAATATGTGATCGAGAATCCTGAGGCAGTGACTGACCGACTGCAGGAGCTGAATATACCTGCAGCACCTCGAATTGTGTTCGGCGGAGAATTGATAGTACGAGAAAACCCCTTCGAGCAGGACGGGTCATTGCCGGTAAAGATATTTGCCATTGACCCTGAAAAGGACAACCGTGTGTTCAGGTTCAATGAAACAATAAAGGAGGGACGCTCCCTGAAATCCGGTGAGGAAAATATCCTTATGGGAGCCTGGATGGCAGAAGACCTCGGAGCTGAGATTGGTTATCCCCTGACAATTTTAACCACGACCAGGGACGGTTACATCCAGACTATTGATGTAAAAATCGTCGGTATCATCAACTGTCCCAATCCTGTTATCAACAGGAGCTCCATATTCCTGCCCCTGGATATTGCGGATAGGTACCTTGAAATGCATGGTGCAATTACAGAGATCAATCTCAAACTCCCCGAGCGTGCGGATGCAGACCTGATGGCATCAAGTATAGAAAAAGAGCTTGGCACTGATTTCCCCGGGCTCGAAATCTTAAGCTGGAAAACGCTTGCCGGTGACTTTGTGGCCTTGGCCGGCATGAAGCAGTCGGCAACCCGTATGATACTCTTCCTGGTATTCATCATTGTTGCAGTCGGAGTCTCCAATACCATGCTTATGGCCATTTACGAGAGGTTCAGGGAGCTTGGGATGATGCGGGCCCTGGGCATGAAAGATTCGCAGATCAGACTTGCCTTTCTTTTTGAGTCCGGGGGGATCGGGCTCATAGGCTCTGTATTAGGAATTCTCCTTGGAACTATTCTCTGTTTCTGGATTATCAACCGGGGAATAGACCTCACCTTCATGTCGAGAAACATGGATATAGGATACCGAATAGCAGGTATCTCCCGGGGTGCCTGGCACCCAGAGGCCCTGGTATACGCTTTTTTCTTTGGGATTATACTGTCTGTAGCAGTTACCTTCTTCCCCACCCGGCGTGCCCTGAAAATGACTATTACCGACTGCCTAAGGTATCAATAAGGGAGGATTGTATGAAACTTGCAACGATTGCCGCCCGTAATATAATGCGAAACAAGAGGCGGAGCATTCTTTCGATCACAGCAATAGCCATGGCTACCATGAGCATTGTTTTCCTATTTTCATTCCTGGAGGGGATGAAAAATGATCTTGCATGCAACCTGCAAACCTACTATACAGGGGAGATACGAGTTCGTAACAATAACTACGGCAAATACGAATACCTCACTCCCCTCCACCTGCGAATCGAAGCGTATGAGGATGTACTAAAAATAATCGAACGCAATAACTCTGTTAAAACGTTGTCGCCAAGGATACGCTTCCCTGCCGGAATTTATAGAAATGGAGAGATTTACAGGGCCCTGGGAATGGGTGTTGACTTTCAGCGTGAGAAATCCTATCAGGATATTGAGAGCCGTATTATAAAAGGCCGCCTTCCTGAGACGGGTAAGAAAGAGACGCTTCTCGGCGCGGATCTCGCCCGGGAAATAGGGGTAACCACAGGTGATAAAATCACAATACTTGCCACTACAATGCGGCGTGGGTCAAATGCAGTCACACTGCGTATAACGGGTATTGCGAGCTTTCCGGTAGAGTCGTTTAATAAAAAGTATCTGCTTATTCCGCTGGATAGAGTCCAGAAGCTCCTCCGCATGGACGGTTCAGTTACTGAAATCATCATGAAGCTGAAGAAAGGGTCATCCAGTATGGTTTCCGAGCAGCTCAATACAGCACTGAGGGCCGCCGGAAGGGAGGAGCTGGAGATTAAATCCTGGAAAAAAATCCCCTCATCATACTCTTTTATTGAAACGGCTTCTTCTATGTATAATTTTATTGCTCTTTTTTTCTTTATTCTTGCCAGCTCGGTTATAATCAATACTACAATGATGGTTATCCATGAGAGGAGAAGGGAGATCGGTACTATAGGCGCCATGGGCATGACAGGCGGTGAGATTATTCGGCTCTTCTTTATCGAAACAGTGTTCTTGAGTACAGCAGGCTCGCTGATCGGCGTCATTCTCGGTATCGGTGTTACAGTGCCGCTCTCAATAACGGGGATACACTTCGGCAAAGCGATGGAAGGGTTCAGCATGGAAATATCAAACAGTATCTATCCTGCATTGAATCTCAAATCGACTGCCCTTGTGTTTGTCTACTCGGTGTGTATGGCATCCCTGGCCACACTGCTCCCTTCAATAAAAGCTGCGCGAGTGAAACCTGTTGAAGCGTTGAGAAACGAATAATGGTTTGGAGGTGGTATGATGAAAAATATCTTGCTTCCCATTCTGGCAGCCTTTGCAATACCGGTATCCGTTTTAGCTATTTCAGCCGAGGATGTTGTTAGAAAACTGGAGAAGAACACGGTTATTAAAACAGCATGGACCGACGGCTGCCTGCTAATCCACGACCGGTTCGGCACAAAAAAAACAACCTTCATCTCCTACTCCAGGGGCGCAGATACCATGCTCATTGAGTTCACCAGTGTTGAGGAGGAAGGGATGAAGATACTTCGCACCAGCAACGAGATCTACCTTTTTTATCCCGACGCCGAGGAGCTCATTCGGATGCAGGGCGCTGCGCTCAAAGAATCGGTGCTCGGTTCGGATATGTCCTATGAGGACATGACCGGCGATAAGAGCCTGCTTACATCTTACAGGGCAACACTAGAAGGGATAGAAGAAGTTGACGGTGCAGCCTGTTACAAAGTGAACCTTGAGGCAAAAAGCAGTGATGTCCCCTATTACAGGGAGATTATGTGGATTGATAAAGAGCTTTTCATTTACCGGCAAATCCATAAATTCTCCCGTTCCGGAAAATTGCTCAAGGAAATATCGATCAATAATATTCGGCAGGTATCGGGCAAGAACATACCCTTTCATATGGTGCTGAAAGATACATTGAAACGAAATTCCAGTACCGAATTTTTTATCAACGATATCAAGATCAATCTTCACCTTGATCCCGACATCTTTTCTCTGGAAGAACTAACATGGTAAAAAAATTACTGCTCACAGCCTCTTTTATTATTTTCACCGTTATAACTGTCAACGCAGAGATGTCGACCTCAGTCAAGCTTACCCTGCTGAATACCCTTGCCAGGATGGACGATGATTACTGGAGCCTCTCAGGCCTCGGGACCGGCAGGCTCACATTCAAGGCGGTAAAGAATAAAAACGTCAAGGCCCGGCTCTCTCTCGATGCGCAGATAGCCGACACTGCTATTTTTGATATATCACGCGCATTTATTAAGGTTCGCTTCCCCGGATTCAGAACCACACTGGGGAAGGCCAGGGTATCATGGGGCGAGGGATTTTTCTATAATGCGGGGGATGTTATCTTCGGAGCATCCGCTTCATCTCTTGATATGACGGCCGAGGAATTGCGGGATGAGGCAGCATGGCTGACCTCAGTCTATGTTCCCCTGGGAACCTACTCGTTCCTGGAAACCATTCTCCTGGCGCCGGAACTTGACCTTTCCGAGATCACTGATGATCCTGATGAACTGGCACCGCATATTACAGATTCACAGGCAGGCGGAAGGTTTGTGACCAGAATCCATGGGGTCAAAACAGAAGGTGGATATCTTTACAGCGGCATTGATGCTGCGCATAAACCCTACCTCAGTTTTCAGGGCCATCTGCTTGTAGACTGGCATCTCTCCGCATCGGTCTCAATCCCCGGTGAATCCCCGGATGTTTCTGATCTCCGGGAGAGCCTGCACCTCAGCTGGGGAATTTTTCATATGCAGGATTTATTGCACAGCACCTCTCTTTTTTTCAGGCTTGAAGGCCTTGTCATCCCCAATGCATCCTGGTCGGAAAAAAACAGTAGCACAGAAGATGTAGAATATGCTCTCATGCTGTACCCCGAAATTTCATGGTCTGTAAACGACTCCCTGAGCTTTATACTCAGGAACATCATTTCTCCTGTTGATCTGTCGGCGCTTATCGCAGCAGGGATAAACTGGAATATCTATGAAGGGTTAAAGGTGCTCAGCTTTATAACAGTACAGAAAGGCGAGACCACGGATATATACGGCTGGAACAAACCAGGCGGCATTGGAGTCACATCAGGTTTTCAGTTTACATATTGATCCTGTATAATTCATCGAGCGATTCGGCCTGAGTGTGTGCAGTATGAATTTTAACTTTTGGCTCCGGTTTGTCCGGGTCAGGCGACACCTGTAACGACCTGCACACTGGCGCTCATTCCAAGCCTGGTTGCGCCCGAGTTTATCATGAGCTTTGCATCCTCAAAGGTTCGGATGCCACCTGCTGCTTTCACTCCGATGTTGGAGCCAACTATCCTGCGCATCAGAGCGACATCCTGCGCGGTCGCTCCAGCCTTCGAAAACCCTGTGGACGTCTTTACGTAATCGGCTCCTGCCTTCTTTGCTATTTCACAGGCCAGAACCTTCTCTTCATCCGTCAGAAGGCATGTTTCGATTATTACCTTGAGAAGGGTGGTTCCCCGGCAGGCCCGGCGGACGGCGCGTATATCCTCTTCCACGGTTTTGAGCTCCCGCGCCTTCAGGGCACCCACGTTCAAAACCATGTCAATTTCAGAAGCACCGTTTTCTATTGCATAGCTGGTTTCAAATGCCTTTGCCCTGCTGTCCATCGCTCCCAGGGGAAAACCTATAACGCTTGCTATCTTCACGCCCGATCCCCGGAGCAGTTTCGCACACAGAGACACCCAGGCAGAATTGATGCATACGGCGAAGAAGTGATACTCAATCGCCTCTCTGCAAAGCTTCTCTATCTGTTCTTTTGTAGCATCCTGCTTCAAAAGGGTATGATCGATATAAGGCGCCAGGTCGGCGGGAACGTTAATGACGATACCCGATCGCACCGAACTAGCATTTGCAGGCGTTACTGTTCGTGCAGTGTTCCCCTGCGAAAGCCTGTCCATAACCTCTTTCACTATCCGGTCTACAAGCTCTTTCTGATCCATACCGGTTTCCTCTTGATACCAGAGATTTTAACACAACACTCATCGACGGTTATTCACAACAGAATCCCGGGGTTACACACTGCCGAACCAAGCCCGCCTCTTCCACCGTTGATCAATGAGCCCTGAAAATTCGATGCTTCATCTCCCGTGTTCGATTTCCATGATCTTGTTTACACGCCGCCAGTGCCTTCCGCCCGCAAACCTCGTTTCGAGCCATACCTTCACCATTTCACAGAGCTCATCAGGCGTATGGAGCGGTCCACCGAGGGTCAGCACATTCGCGTTGTTGTGCTCCCTGCTGTTGATAACCGTTTTTATGCTGTAGCACATCGCCGCTCTGATGCCCTTCACCTTGTTGCACGCCATCGATGAGCCGATACCGGCGCCGTCTATCATAATACCCCGCTCGCACTCACCGCTCGCAACCTTCTTCGCGACCAGCAGGGCATAGTCGGGGTAATCGACACTCTCCTTGCTGTTCGTTCCCACATCAGTCACGTGGTATCCGAGACCTCCGAGATAGGTTTTTATGATCTCTTTTGCCTCTAATCCGCCGTGATCAGATCCAAGTGCGACCCGCCTGACATTATCCTTTGTGTTTATGCTGTTTTCAGCCTGAACAGCTGGCGCCGTCATTGCATGGAGGCTGCTCGTCACGTTTTCTATGATTTTCGACACATCAGATTGATCCATGGATTACCTCCTCTATTCAGCAACCTGCAGCAGCACATCATCTACAATGCCCGCAACTACACAACGAACCGGCGCCATTTTATCGTTTATGATGACGCGGGCCGAATTGCCCTCGTCTATTACAAGGACGGTATCCCCGACACCTGCCTGAACCGTATCGATCGCAAGTACCGTCTTTCCTGCAGGGTTACCCTGCGGATCAATGGGACGAACGACGACTATTTTATATCCCCTGTAGATATCGAGCTTTATTGTCGAAACGACGTTTCCAATAACCCTGCCCAGGATCATGTTATTCCTCGATGTGCACGTGATCGACGATACCCATTACGGTTGCGTCCGACGGATTGAACCAGTTTTCAAGCCCAAGTGCGGCTTCCCGCCCGCCTTCGTAAAAGACAATATCGTCCATACCGGCCTGAACCGTGTCGCACGCGACAATCGGTTCTCCGGCTTCCTTAAGATGTTCATCAAGCGGCTGTACCAGGAGGAGCTTGATGCCCTCGAACGAATCGACCTTCTGCGTGCATACGACATTGCCGATAACCCTTCCGAGTTTCATAGACTCTCCTCCACACTACACAATCCTGAAATAATCGATCAACGAACAGCGCCGCTCCCTTGTAAACGTCCGTGCCCTCGTTAATCCTTCGCCTGTCGGGCTTGCGATGGTAAACGAGGTAAACCCCGCACCGCCGAACCCCATGCCGCTGTAATTTGGCCCGTTCTTCACGAACAGTGAACAGTCCATTACCTTCGCCATCCTGCTGAGTCTTTCAACGTTCTTTGAGTGAATACTTGCCGTATGCCTGAACCCGTGCTCGCACTGCACGGCAAAATCTATGGCCTCGTCCGCGCTGCTCATCCGCACGAGGGGAATAACCGGCATGAGCTGCTCCGTCCACACGAGCGGATGGTCTTTGTAAACCTCGCACAGCAAAAGCCTCGTATCGGGCGACACTTTGAGACCGATCGCCTCCGCAATGACCGATGCATCCTTGCCGACATACTTTTTGTTGGCAGCTCCCTCATGCCCGGGACCGCCTGGGTCGTCGATTACGAGCTTCGTAATCTCATCGATCTGGCTCCTGTTGAGCTCGTAGGTGCCGTTTTGCTTCATAGCCTCCTTCAGTTCGTCCGCAATGCTGTTTACCGCGAGTATCTCCTTTTCACACACACAGATTATGTTGTTGTCGATACTTGCACCCCGAACAATATCCCTGCCGGCCTTCGCTATGTCGGCGGTTTCATCGACCACACACGGCGGATTTCCGGGTCCTGCGGCGATTACCTTCTTCCCGCTGTCAAGCGCGGCCCTCACCACTGCCGGTCCCCCGGTTACCACAAGCAGCCGGATATTCGGGTGTTTCATCATGGACTGCGCCGATTCGATCGTCGGGTCGGCGATTGTGCAGAACAGATTCAGGGGTCCCCCGGCTTCAATCACGGCACTGTTTATCAGGGTGATCACGTAGTTCGATGTCTTCTTTGCCGCAGGATGCGGGTTGAACACCACTGCATTGCCGCCTGCAACCATACTGATTCCGTTATTTATGATAGACTCCGTCGGGTTGGTGCAGGGCGTAATCGACCCGATAACTCCGTACGGCGCCCTCTCGACGAGGGTCAAACCATGGTCGTCGGTGTATGAGACCGGCTCGAGGTCTTCCACGCCCGGTGTTTTTTCAACGGCAAGCCTGTTTTTTAAAACCTTGTCTTCCCACCGCCCGAAGGTCGCTTCTTCAACCGACATCTTCGACATCTGTTCAAGGTTTTCAAGAAGCTTTTTACGAATGCCTGTAATGATCTCTCTTCTCTTCTCGAGTGTCATACCCATGAGATCTTTTTGTGCCTTTTCGGCCGCCCGCACCGCCTCTTCCACGCTCTGAAAAATTCCCGGCTGATCTTCGGAAACCTCGGCCAGTACCGAATCGCCGTCCGGCATGATGGTGATTGTGCTGACCACCTTTTCGACGATGGATCGTATGTCCTGTTCTGTTATATCCATAGGTCACTCCTCAAATATGCAGTTCGTCCGGCTGTCTCCCGCGTACAGGGTCGGTTACGCACGTACAGCCAGTGCGCTTCTAAGTAACTACAAATAAGTTATCTTTGATACCCAGTCCTGCCAAGGATCGGCTGCGAAGTGGCTTTGCCACTTTTAACGATTTCACAGAATGATTCCGGTTTCAGCGATGCTCCGCCGACAAGCGCACCGTCGATATCGTCCTCTTCCAATAGCTCCCGGGCGTTTTTTGTGTTGACGCTCCCCCCGTACAAAATCCGTATTTGCCCGGCTGCCTCCGTATCCGTAAAACTCTCGATCGTTTTCCGGATATACTCATGCGCCTCCTGCGCCTTGGTTATAGATGCGCTAATGCCTGTGCCGATGGCCCATACCGGCTCATAGGCAATAATCGTTTTTTTAATAAAAGAACCGTCTATTCCTTCGAGGCCGTATACTATCTGGTCGTTCAAAATATCGAATGTCTTCCCCTGCTGTCTTTGCGTCAGGGTTTCCCCTATACAGAGCACCGGTGTGAGACCTGCTTCCAGACAGCTCTTCATCTTTTTGTTTATGATTGCGTTCGTTTCATCAAAATAATGCCGCCGTTCGGAGTGCCCAAGTATCACGTAGTCACAGCCTATATCCCTGAGCATGACTGGAGAGATTTCTCCCGTATACGCGCCCCGTTTTTTGTAAAAGGCATTCTGGGCACCCACGCCTATTCCGCTTTTTCTGCACTTTTGAACAGCCATATCAAGAAACAAATACGGGGGGAAAAGTACCACATCGACACCACCAAAATTCCCCGCTTCCCGCAAAACCCCGTCGATGAGCGACGTCGCTTCTTCACGATGTGTGTTCATCTTCCAGTTTCCTGCAACTACTATATTTCTCACCGGACATTCTCACTTATATTGAACATTTGAACCATAAAACTTAATAAAATGGCCTGATATCTGGATGAGGCTTCGGAATAATCACCCGGGTGCATAAAAGCCCCTTCTTCGTGATGTATTCGACACCAGCAGAAACGGCTACTTCGACCGCATGCACTTCACCCATCATCTTCACATACGACTTTCCACCCATGTCGGAGGAAAGCCGTATCTCGGTAATGAGCACATTCGCCGTTTTGGCCGCAATATCACCTGCTTCGATACTCGCAATCAGGGAGAAACACTCGATAATACCTGCAGCATCCCACCGATTACATTCCACAGAGCGGTTGATAGCCGGCATAATCTGCCGGTGCAAGCGTGGGATAAACAGTTCGTCTACCAGATAACCACCGCCGACCGCCTTGCCGCGCGAAAGCGACGCATCAACTGAAGCGACGTCTCCGGTAAACAGAACAAAAAACTTGCCCGGGTTTACGACCTCCGCTTCCATGATCCGCACCGGTGCGGCTTTGACGATCTCATCCATCGCCCGTGTCCCTACCGCGATACTGTTGAACTCCAGCGCTCCGATGACTGATATATTCTCTTTAGGCTTCACCGCGCAATCACAATCCTTTCGCTGTCAATGAAAGTGACCTTCCCCGAAATACTTGCATGCACATCTGAACCGTGTCCATTCACAGAAGCCCTGGCAATACACTCCTTTTCCGAAACCCTGTCCCCGGTCGAAACGATCGGCTTCGAAAACACTCCCGCCTGCTCCAGCGGTATTTCAACCAATGCCGGACTGGTTTCAACCCTCATCATCATCCCGGTTTTGATAAAGGTATCAAACTGAAGCCTGCCGGCAATACGGCTGTTCGGCACCTTTCTGTATTCTCTCATCTCATGAGCACTGAGCATTCTCTTCGGGAAAACAGGTGAATAACCTTTTTCATCCAGCATTTTTTTGAAGGCGGTAAAGATGACACCGGGTTCAGGACCGGGAGCACAGGAATACATATCGCAAAGTCCGCATTCCCCGCACAGGAACACTCCACGAATCACCGATTCATCCGCGTCGGCCATCTGGTAATTCACCTGATTCAGTATCGATTCCACCCGAATATCGTAGCCGAGAAGATATCTCGGGCAGAGATCGGTACATACCGTGTCCTGACGGCCGATGGATTTGCTACGCCTGATAATAGATGAAATGGATATTTTTTTTCGTGTAACGAGTGAATGATCCTTTGGAAGAACGATTATACCGGTCGTTTGCTTCTCGACAGATGCTTTCATATCGGTTTCCACTCTTCCGGTCATAGGATTTCCGATTATTACTGCAAAATCATCACACGTCGCACCTCCGCAAAGAGCAAGAACATCCTCCAGCGGTGTGCCGATATGCGCTCTGACGATTGATGGCTTGTTAACATAGCCCGTGCATGTCAGCCACTTTTTCGTAACCGGTTTATCGTTGGTGATGGCTTCACTTGTATTGACCACGGATTCGACATCGATAACAATACAGGCCGCGTCAACGGCGGTACCGCCTTCCGGTACTATTCGTCCGGTAGCTTCATAAACGAGAACGCACTCGTCTCCGGCAGGGTAAAAATCACCGATCGGGAAAACATTGATGAAGTCTTTTTTTTCATCCGATTCCTGCAAACCGGATATCGCGTTCGAATAGGTTTCGTTTACCGCTATGACAGCCCTCTCGGCACCCGAGGCCCCGACCAGATACTCCAGACCCCGCAGGATGTTCCCGGTCTCCCTTTCCAGCAAAAACCGGTCTGTCTCCAGCAGAGGTTCATACCCGGTACCGTCCACAACAATGGTATCGATACCCCGTTCGAAAAACCCCGAATCGAAATCATCCCTGTTGAATACAATGCCGAAATTCCTGAAAACATCAATCAAGCGCATACACTACTCTTTCTCTTGATCCGCAGCCCTATTTTTTAAATGAAACCGTGCCTCTCTCCTCGATCAAATCGACAATGCCGACGATGAGCGCATCGATCGGTTTCTCCTTTGTCCTGTCCGTCTGCCTGCACGAGCTTCCCTGTGATATAATTACAAGCTCATCTGGTCCTGCGCCAACAGCATCGAGGGCAACAAGATACTCTCCTTTCGTCTCTGCATGCTGGTTACACATGTTGACGAGAAGATATTTCGTGCCCTGCGTAGAATCACTTTTTACACTGCTCACCACCGTTCCTCGTACCATACCGAGTATCATGAGATCCCCTATCTATCCTTCTGGTAGACGTACTTCCCCTCGATATCGACCGCATCGACGATCGCGGTAATTGTTGCGTCGCTCGGCCGCCCCTCTGTAACAGCAGTCATTCTGGAACTGCTTCCCGAAACGTAGAATACTATCTCACCAGGGCCAGCGCCGACACTGTCCATTGCAACGACATAGTCCTTCTTCCCTTTGAAGGTTTCAGGATCGATTTTTTCGAGAAGGAGAAACTTTATCCCCTCGATTTTTGGTTCTTTCCGCGTCGACACGACCGTTCCGACAACTCTTGCAAGTACCATAGGCTCATTCCTCATGGGGATTCTTGTTTTGGGATTCTTGTTTTGGGATTCTTGCTTTCTGCAATTTTTGAAACGTATTCAGATACCATCCGTTTGCAGACATTCGTCCATCGCTTTTTCACAGGGCATTCAAATTGCACGGCACCCTAAAAGAGTTACAACTAATTTCAATATATACCGCAGAGAGTGCAAACACTCCATAGCATCGAAAATGCCACATGATAATTGCGTCAATCAGTTTCCATATCACTCGTCCTGCCCTTTTTAGCTCCTTTTCCCGCGGGAGTTCTCCCGAGTGGGAGGACCTCATCCACGTTCGAATGGGGACGCGGAATGATATGGATGGAAATCACCTCGCCTACCTTTTCCGCTGCCCTGCCTCCGGCATCAAGCGCCGCCCTGACGGCAGCAACATCACCACGAACGATTGCCGTAACGTACCCGCCTCCCACCTTCTCGTAGCAGGTAAGCTCAACTCGGGCAGCCTTTACCATTGCATCCGACGCTTCAACCATTGCGGCGAAGCCCCTCGTCTCGATCATTCCGAGCGCATCTGTGTACACATCAGCCATCTATCCTCTCCTGTAAAAAAAGTCTCGATATGGAGTAGAAGACCTACCCCATCAATTCACACCTGCGAAATTATATAGAAACTGCTGGAACAATTATATCGGTTGTTTTTTGCCCGGAATACCCTCACGCCAAATACGTATTCCTGGCGTATTCAGAGAGTCATTCACTCCTTCCTGCAGGTTCCCGTCCGGTAAGGCCTGCAAGTCGGGTTTCAACGATATCCTTGGACACGAGCACTTCGGACTCGTCTCCAGCTATATAGATCCTCCCGTATCGCCCGAAACCGACAACCTCGATGATGTTTATATGCGAAGCCTTCTCGGCCTCATTCGCCGCATAGTACGCGTAGCCCGCCGGTTCGATTTCGAGTATATACAGGGTGTTCCCCTTGAGTACCATATTACCGTGCCTAACCCGATTGATGAGCTGGGCATGGTGGTCGTCGATGTTCTTGATGAGCTGGCTGGTCAGCACCCGGGGCTTCATGCGATCGCTCTCGACCAGATCTATTGCCTTCAGAATTGCGCTGCCCGCCTGGCGTGCGTCACCCTGGTTATGTGAATGCACTTCCAGCAGACCAAATAGCCTCTCGACGATCTGCAGGCCCGGTTTCACATCGGTAGCCTTGACCGCGATATCGGTAAGCCTGTTAATCTCGATACCTGGTGAAATCTCAACGACACAGCATGCCTGCCCGGATACAGGGAAGTACCCTTTCGATATGCCGGCAATAAAGGATGCCATCTGCAGCTGAAGAGAGTCTAAAAAGCTGAATGTTCGCAACTCAATCATATCGTTTACCCGCCTTTCACCTGTTTTGTCATTCTGCACTGCAACACCAGAACACTCACCCGTCCGCCCTGAACGGCACACCATTGTCCGTCACATGTTGCATTTGTAACATATTTGTGATAATTACAGATTAAGAGTAAATTATTACATCAATATCTGTTATAATTATAACATTATTTCATCTCGTGTCAATCTTTTTTTTATGAATTTGTTAAAAAATGGGTTGTTTTCCCATTTTGTTGTGTTGAATTGCTGAGATATCAATAGTTTGTCATTTTTCTATCATCTAACAAATATATGTACACACGTGACTTATGATGCTATAATAACATTATTCATTATACAGGCAGAGCACAGGGGGATGACAGAGAGCCACCATTGAAAAAAAACGAAAGAATCAAAACAATCATCAATCTCCTCAGGTTCAAAAACGCGGTGAGCATCAGGGAACTGACGAAACAGCTCGGCGTTTCCGAGATGACGGTCAGAAGAGATCTCGCTCTTCTTGAAAATGACAGTATTGTTGAACTTATCCCCGGTGGCGCAATATTCAAAGACAATACAGATTCTGAACGTGAACAGGAAAAGTATCTCATTGCCAACGAAGAAACGAGAAGAACCAGAGAAAAGATAAGAATCGGGAAAAAAGCGGCCTCCCTCATTGAATACAGCGATACGATAATACTCGATGTCGGTTCCACAACCGAATATGTCGCAAAGTTTCTCCGTGAAGATCTGCCTGTTACTGTACTCTGCTATGCGCTCAACATCCTCGTGGAAATCTACCGAAAAAAACACTGCAGTCCCATTTTTGCGGGCGGTTATTTTCACGACAATACACTGATGTTCGAAAGCTCTGAGGGTATCGAGCTGATTAATAGAACCCGGGCGGATAAGGGGTTCATCTCGGCAGCTGGTTTTCACGACACACTCGGCGTTACATGTGCCAATCCATACGAGATAGAAACAAAAAAGGCTGTTCTCCATTCATCGAAAACAAAAATTTTACTGATCGATTCATCAAAATTCGGAAAAACAAAGAACGCCTACTTTGCAGATACCGGAGATTTCGATATGATCATAACCGATTCTGAAATTCCTGAGGAGTATCAAGAAAGTATAAGCAGCCTTGGTATCGAACTCATCATCGTGTAGGTTTTCCCACCCTTTTTTTACAACCGGTCCTGCCTTCAATACGCGCATTCACGGGCTGCATCGGTGAAAACCTGGAGTTTGTGAACCGGGGTATAAAAAAAGTGATCGGTGCAGGAGAGTATATATCCACCTTCGAACCCGAAATTATCGAAGGCCTCGAGGTCGGAGATTCCTCCCAGGTAGTTGTCGAGATGAAACTTCTGCCACTGATGAACCGTAATGGGCAGCCGGTCGGGTTTTCCCCTGTTTATAGCGATGAGCAATCTCTCCTTCGACGTCATTTTCTCAATCTCCCTGAGTTTGATAGTATCTAAATTCCCTGTAGCATAACGCGCTATACAGCAGTCTTTATCCGGTACTCCTTAATGGCGTCGAACATTGTAAGCGTATTCAGATGTTTTTTACGAGATATCCGGCAGATCGTACTCGCCAAGCTCGAGCGGATACTCTCCGTACTCCCTGACAAGCTTTACCACATAGTCGTAATTTTCCCCGGAAATATTGTTCGGAACCGAATGGTCCGACTGGAAGATGTATCCGCCGCCCTTTGCTGCGTTAAGCTTTGTGAGAACAACCTTTTTCAACTCATCCTTCGGCGAATTAGCCCAGACCATGACATCCATGTTCCCGCAGAACCCTATTCTATGGCCGTACTTCCTGCGCAGGTCGACCACGTCGAGTCCGGCCTTGGCCTCGAGAGGATTGTACGCATCGACCCCGATTTCGATATAATCCTCAAAGATCTTCTTTACATTACCACACCCGTGATAAATGACAGGAATCCCTTTACTGTGGCAGAGGTCTATCATTGCCTTCACGCCGGGTTTGAAGTACCTGCGCCAGTATTCGGGGGAAAAAAGCATATCGTTTTTATAAGCTACATCACCCCATATGACCATACCATCTAACATACCTCCAGCAGCATCAATCTGTGCCTCAGCGACTCCCAGCATAAAATTGTTGATCCTCGCGACGAACCTGCCGAGTTTATCCGGATAGAGACCGATCCACAGAAGCACGTTGTCGGAGCCGACGATGCGCCAGAGCGATTCGTGCCCCTCGCAGACACTGCCGTAAACGGGAAAGTCGAGATAGATCGATCTAACGGTATCGATCCATGGTGGGAGGTTTCTGATAAAGGCATCCCCCACACCGGCAATCTGATTGTCACCGCCCTTGAAGTACCTTCTCTCATCCCTTGGGTCGTCGAACTGAAACTCCTTCATCTTATCTATGGTATTTGTCGCAAATTCAAGAAATGCGGGCATGGGATCTTCGAATTTTTTCCGTATAGTTGCTTCAAAACCGGTTCGAACAACAACCTCCTCTTCATTCTCCCTGAGAATCTCGAACTCCTTGATATGCGGGTCCATGTTCGGAATGGTAACTATCCAGTCGAGGTCGTAGTATTTGTAGATATCGGTATCCTCGGGAAGACCAAACTCCTGTTTCCATCTCCTGAGAAAACTTCCCCAGAAAAAGTCGCTGATCGGAACCCTGTCGGACTCTTCGTGGCGCAGGGCCTTGTTCATCCGCTCCAGCTTTTTCAGACAATTTTCACTTCGCTCCATCTTTCACTTTCCTCTTTAAATGTTGTCAGGATTCAGTCGGTATGAAAGACCTCTTCCATGTCAGCCCACCACTCGTCCTCTTTCCTTGTCGCTAATGGTTTTTGCATGGGTTTCATGATAGCCCACCACTCCTGAGTCTTCAGATCAGCCGCCATTTTTGCCATATCCGCATCGAAATCGGTGCCGTAATACTCGAAGTAGCTGAAAAGATACCCGTCTTTATGAAAAATCGAGTAATTCTTAATATTACACTTTTTGATCATGTCGAGCACTTCGGGCCAAACATTTGCATGGTACCTCTTGTACTCTTCAAGCCTTTCAGGTACCGCCTGTATCACCATCCCGTATGTTTTCAATGATTCTCCCCCCTGCTGAAAATATATACACCTGTCATTCAATCTACCCTTTTATCGCACCCAGTGTAAGACCACGTACAAGCTGCCGCTGGACTGCAATAACAAATATTACTGCAGGAATGAGCATTAAAACGGACATAGCACACATGCCCCTCCAATCCGAAACAAATTCCGCGGTAAAATCAAACAATCCAACAGGAAAGGTTTTAGAAGCAGTGGTTCTGGTAATGATACTTGCAATAGCAAACTCATTCCAGGATGTTAAAAATGCGAAAATACCACTCGCAGCAAGCCCCGGCCCGACAAGCGGGATAACAACCCGCAAAAATGCAGTCCATCTCGAGCAGCCATCTATAAGGGCGGCTTCAGTGAGCTCATCAGGTATCTCTCCGATAAACCCTGACATAAGCCATGCGGTAAAAGGCACATTCATTGCCGTATATGCTATCACAAGTCCATATATTTCATCAGACAACCCCATTCTGGTGAACAGCACAAGCAAAGGGAGGCTTAATGCTATTCCCGGAATAGCACGGGCGATCATCAACGTTAAAAAAATACTATTTTTACCCTTGAATTTAAAGCTTGAAAAAGCAAACGCTGCAAGCGTCCCTATGAAAAGCGCAAGAAACGTGCTGGACGCGGCAGTTATAATTGAGTTACGAAAATAGTCGCCAAAAGGAACGTTCTCACCAAAAGCAAACCGTTCAGGGTTCACGCCAAAACCGAGCAATGCCAGATAAGAATCAAGATTTACATTCCTGGATATCCACACAGGCGGCCGGGTATTAATCTCGATATTCGGCCGCATCGAAGTGAGAATGAGCCACAGAACCGGAATAAAAAACAGGGACAGCACCACAAAGGTGATGATTTTTGAAGGCAGGTGTTTTGTTCTTGATGATCTGTGCCTCTTCATGCTTACGTTCCCTCTCTCGTCTTGATAAGCTGTTTAAAAAGATAAAAGGTAAATAAAACCGCAATGATAACAGTTACGTATGACATTGCGCTCCCAA
>CAZGJW010000006.1:0-48008 GCA_964525675.1 uncultured Spirochaetota bacterium | reverse complement strand
TGCTAATATTGACCACGCCCATGTTCTTCTTCAGGTACAGATCGAAGATCATTCGTACCAGATCCGCTTCTTTCCTGTTTATAACCAATTTGCCTTTTACTATTTTATACCCGTATGGAGCCTGTCCATTCCACAATCCCTGTTTCAATCTTTTTATCATCCCGAACTTTGTCCTCTGACTGATCAACTCACGCTCATACTGAGCAAATTAGCCGAATTGATGAAACATTAGCCGGCCTTCGGGTTTCGTTGTGTCGATAAGCTCTGTGCAGGATTTAAAGCCAATGTCATAGCTGTTCAATTCAGCAACAATCTCTATTAAATCCTTGAATACTGGAAAGAAAACATAAAACTCTTCAAGGTGACCGAACGAAGTGAGGGAATGCCTGTGGTACAGGTGATTTTATAGCAGAGCTTACCCGGCATATACCACCAAAGCACAAGCATCTTATCCGGTATTATGGGCTGTATTCCAGCAAAACAAAAGGGAAGACGAATAAAGATGGAAGTCTTGCAAGATTTACTTACAGACCCGAAAACCCTGGAGACGTACAGCCTGTGGGGTCTCCTGACGAATATCCAGAAACAGTATCAAGCAGAGCCTAAAGGTAAAGCTCGGCACGGCTTATCCAGAAGGTGTATGAAGTCAATCCACTGGAATGTCCAAAATGCGGCCATGAAATGTCGAAGATGCCCTTGGTACGAGTAATTGCAATAATCACTGACCCTTATGAAGTAAACAATGTACTTGAATGCCTGAAAAGAAACAATGCACCACCCTTCGATAAAATTGAAATCAAGGCCTCCTGATCCTCATTTTCTTACACATCAATGAAAAAAGAATTATCAAGGGGTGAGGTATGCCCTACCATATTTTCAGCAATGCCCTGGAAACTTCACATTTTCTTTATTCTTGACAGAATGTTTTATTAGGGTAACATATTGACAAAGAGGCTGTCGTTTTTCGGTGGGAAAAGCATTCGTGAATATTTCACGGGCAAACCGGGGGCTTTTTACGTTTTTTTCGTATGTTGGCGAATCTCGAATTATAATAACCTATCAATCATGAGGATGGGCTTTTATGGCGCTGAGAAAAGGTGGACTTTATTGTAACCGGGTTATTGACAATGCCGGGAGAAGATGTTAAAATTGGCAAGAGGATTTTGGAACAATAAGAAGGATCATAAGGAGGGAGTCAATGAAAAGGAGTATTGTAGTTTTTACAATGGTAGTGCTATGTCTTTTATTGGCTGCAACGATTGCTTTCGCCGGTAGCGGCAAGGCAAAGGGGAAGGCCGGTAAAGAGGAAATGTTCACTGTTGGTTTGAGTAATGGCCCCTTTACTCACAGCTGGAGGGTTCAGATGGCGGAGAGCCTTCAGCAGGAATTCGAATCATACAGGGAAATGGGCATCGTCGACAAGCTCATCATACAGAATGCGGGGCCGGATGTCAATACGCAGATCGCCCAGATAAGGAATTTGATCACGAGCGACGTGGACCTGCTCCTTGTAAACCCGAATTCAACCACTGCATTGATCCCGGTAATCGAGGAAGCGCAGGAAGCGGGCATACTTGTGATCGTTTACGATCAGCCGATCGACAACAAGGACATCCTAAACGTGTTCATGAATCAGGAATGGTGGATGACTCCATTGGCGGAATGGTTCTGTAAGGAACTGAATTACAAAGGCAATGTTGTCTACATCAGCGGTATTGCCGACCAGCCGGGAAACATACTCCGGGACAATGCGGCTAAAAAGGTCTGGAACAAATACCCCGATATAAATCTCCTTGCTATGGCGAACGGAAACTGGGACCAGGCGGCGGCCCAGCAGGTGATGAGCGATATACTGGGTTCGTTCCCGTCGATCGACGGGGTCCTGACACAGGATGGCATGGCGCTGGGAGTCATAAGGGCATTCCAGGCGGCGGGAATAAAGCTCCCGGTCGTGTCCGGAGAAACACAGGTGGCATTCATCAAGGAATGGAAAAAACTGAAAGACTCACAGGGTTTTTCTACCTTCGGCGTCACCAACTCTCCCGGAGCGGTGTGTACGTCCCTGGGCATCGGGATCAGGATACTGCAGGGGAAAAAGCTGAAACCGGAAGTCCTTACGGACGGCCACATCGTCTACACAAAACCTGTCATGACTGTTGACAACAGCAACATCGATGAGGTGTATGCAAAGTACAAGGACTGGGCTGATTCTTACTATGTCAACGGCTGGTATTCGCAGGATCAGTTGGACGCCCTGTTTCAATGATCATGATTGAGAATCAGATGGGGGAGTGACAGTTTTCGGGAAGGTGAGGGGGCTGTTACTTCTCTGATCTATTGGTTCCGCCCGTACACGGGAAAGACAAGGACGACCCGTGCGGATGGACGCGGAGTTTTCAGAAAGAAGGGTCAGGAAGGGCCCTGAACGGGGCACTTCCAGGTTCCCCGTGCCGTTGTAATAGGGTAGTTAACAATGTATTTCCTGAAATAGAAATAATTACAGGAAAGATCATGCGAACAAATAGGGTAATGGGACGATATGGGTGTTCTCGAAGCGAAACACGTGAGGAAAAGTTTCGGCGGGGTTGAGGCACTGAGCGACGCGAACTTTTTTCTCGATGAGAACGAAGTGTGCGGTCTTGTCGGCGCCAACGGGTCCGGGAAAACGACATTCGCCCGGATAATAAGCGGTTTACTCATTCCGGACGGTGGCGAGTTGCACTTATACAACGAAAAAATCAACCTGAAGTCCCATATACACGCGGAAGAATACAGGCTCGCCATGGTCCATCAGAACCTGAGCCTCGTGCCGGAGATGAGCATCTGGGAAAACGTCAACCTCGGCCGGGAGAAACTCGGCGCATGCGGTTTTCTGGATAAAAAGCACTCCATCGAAAAGGCGCAGCGATCGCTCGACGCTCTGGATATTCACATCCCGATCTATGAAAAGGTCGTAAACCTTTCTCCCGATGAAAAGCAGCTCATTGAAATCGCAAAGGCGATAGCAAAGGACCCCAAGATCCTCATCCTGGATGAGCCCACAGCATCGCTCGGGTTCAAAGAGGTTGAAAAAATATTCTCGACGATAAGAATTATGAAGGAAAGAGGGGTTTCCATTATTTTCATATCTCATCGTATATGGGAAATAACCACGATATGCGACAGGTTGGTCGCATTCCGGAATGGACGGACCGCCGGAGAAATCGATTTCAAGAAAGAGGAGAGAAAAGAAAGTCTCATTATTCCCCTCATTACGGGAAAATCAGGGGCTCCTGCCGCGGGTGCTGATGTAAAGGAGAAGCGGAAGAAGCAGCGCGAATCCATGGAAGGCGGATGTGCTCTGGAAATTGAAGATCTCTCCCTAAAGGGGAGGGTGAAGGATGTCAGTTTCAATCTGCGGAAGGGAGAAATACTCGGCATAGGCGGGCTGCAGGGACAGGGACAGGAAGAAATCCTTCTTCTTCTCGCCGGTTTTCTGGGAACATCTTCAGGAACTATAAGGATAAATGGACAAACCAGGAAGATCAGGCATTCACGGCAGGCCATAAGGGAGGGTATGTTCCTTGTCCCCGGTGACAAGCAGAAAGAGGGGTTGTTCCTTCAGCACAGTGTATTCGATAATCTTTCGTATCCCGGGATTTCGCTTCGGAGAAGAGGTTTCCTCCTGCCAGTCTCCACCCTGAAAAAAGAGGCTGACGAATTGATTGAGAGGATTTCCCTGGTCCCGCCTGACCAGAATATCGTTGTCTCCCATCTCAGCGGGGGCAACCAGCAGAAGATCGTCGTCGGAAAGTGGCTCTCGCTGTCACCGAAAGTGCTCCTCCTGAATGACCCGACCAAGGGCGTGGACGTGGAAACGAGGAATAACCTCTATTCCATCATATCCGACTTGGCGGCTGAAGGAACTTCGGTGATCCTCTATACGAGCGACAATGATGAATTGATCTCGAACTGCGACAGGGTCCTCATCGTTTTCGAAGGCCAGATCGTCGATGAACTGAAAGGTGATGATATATGTGAAGAACGTATCGTTGAGTCTTCACTCAACATATCGTCGGATCGTCAGCCACTGCACATCTCATAGGAAAGAGACGCTGGACTTTGAATAAAAATAGAATTTTCAAGGAAATATCCCAAAATCCCACGCTTCCGAGCCTTGTCGTCGTCATTATACTTGTTGTGATAAATATCATTCTGCAGCCTACTTTCTTTACCTACCGGGCCTTTAAATCGAACTTTCTAACCTTCACCCCGCTCATCCTGGTGAGCATCGCACAGGCCATCGTCATTCTGGCGGGCGCAGTCGACCTCTCGGTCGGGGCCACTATATCACTGATAACAACGGTCATGGCCTCTACCATGGGGGATTCCCCGGTAAGCATCTTTCTCACTATACTGTGCGGTTTCGGTTTGGCACTGCTGGTCGGTTTCGTAAACGGGTTTATCATAAGCTACCTCGGACCTTCTCCTCTTATTGTGACCTACGCAACATGGATAACACTTTTCGGCATCGCGCTTTACATAATGCCGACTCCCGGCGGATACATTCCGAAAGCTTTTTACAAGGCGTATCGTGCCGATATCGCGGGAGTTATCCCGGCTCCGGTTCTGATACTCATTGGTACGTTTATTATCTGTTTTTTTTTGAGCAGACTCCGGCTGTACAAACACATATACGCGGTTGGCGGTAGCGAGTCGGCGGCTTTTGCAAGTGGTATAAATATACTGACTACGAAGATCAAGGCATTTCTGTTGAGCGAATTCTTCGTCGCGCTGTCCGCTATATGCGTTGTCGCGCAGACGGCCACGGGGGACGCGCGAAGCGGACTGGGATATACACTCAATTCAGTGGCTGCCGCGATCATCGGTGGAATTGCGTTTTCGGGTGGGAGGGGAAATGTCGGGGGAGCGGCGATCGGAGGGATGATCCTCGGGTTGTTGATCAATATCATCTATTTCGCCAATGTCACATCGTTTTACCAGGAGTTCATGAAGGGTATTATCATCATCGTGTCCCTGGCAATCGGCACGATACCCAAATTGTGGGAGATGAAGAGAAGAATATGAAAAAGCGCGGGGATCACGTGTCTACTACAAAAAGCATGCGCCTCTCTTTGAAGGTTTATTTGAAAAAAATCTTTCTGAACAGGATTTTCGTCGCAGTTGTTGCGATATTCATACTTTTCATCTTCGGGGAGGTTATATTCCCGGGTTTCATGAGCTTCAAGCATGTCATGACCGTTCTCAGGATGTCGGTTTTCCTGGGAATCGTTTCGCTGGGGCAGACAATAGTTGTAATTTCAGGGGGAGAAGGCATCGACCTCTCGGTCGGTTCCATCATGTCCCTGGGGGTGGTCCTCGCTTCCTCATTCCTCAACGGTAAGAATATGAACATTGTCCCGACGCTGATCATCGTCCCGTTCCTCGGGTTTTTGATCGGAACGATTTCAGGGGCCGGCATCACACAACTGGGTATACCTCCCCTCATCATGACGCTTGCCATGGGAAGTGTCGTCGAAGGGCTGTCACTCATCATCACGAAGGGATTTCCAACGGGGAAGGCCCCGCCCCTGCTCGAGACCCTCGGAAACGGCCGGATCGCCAGTATTCCTTATATGATCATTTTATGGATCTTGATCATCATTGCCGCCTCCATCATACTGGAACGAACGAAATGGGGGAAGCTGTTGTACGGAATCGGGGCGAACAGCCTTACTGCGGAATTGAGCGGGATAAATGTCAACAGGTTCAGGATGTATGTCTATGGTATATGCGGCGCTATTTCAGCCTTTGACGGGATACTTCTCCTGAGCTATACGGGCACTCCCTATCTCAACCTCGGCGCTCCCTATATCATGACTTCGGTCGCGTCCATTGCGATAGGCGGAATATCGCTGGCGGGCGGGAGCGGTAAATATATAGGGACAATAGCCGGATGCGTCTTTCTGACCACGTTGACGAGTATACTCGTCGCGTTGCAGACAACGGAGGCACTCAGGCAGATCGCATATGGGCTGCTCCTGCTCTTCCTTATTGTTGCGTACACGCGGCGCCGGAGGGATTAGAGCAGCGGGCGGTAGTGCGCACCGGTTGATCCGCCTACCTCACCCGGTGAAGTTTCGCTCTTCCCGTTCACGACGTGTCCATTCATGACCGGTGTCGTTCGATGAGCATCTCCGGTTCCAGCCCGAACAGTTCACACGCTATGCAGATAAAACCGGCTATCGATTCGAGCATCATATCGATACTCACCATGTCCTCGCTCGTGTGAGCGTGTTTCTCCTCCATTCCCGAGTAGTCCAGGGTCGTGGTCCCAAGCAGGGTCCCGCTCATGCTCCCGTCTGTTCCGCCCTTGAAATACCCGAACTCGGGGTGCTGGCCGGCCTTACGAAGCGCCTCCATGACGTAGTGCGCGAAAGCATTGTCCTTATTTGTCATCCACGGCGGGTGGAATTTTATGACTTTCTTTTCATAGCCCGTGTATGAGCGCTCCAGGATCGTGCTTTGTGTAGTTGGTGATGTATGTCTTTCTAGAAGAAAAAATAACGGTGAACATACAGTTGTACCACTACATGCCTCTATCCAAGAACACTGCCGAAAAATTGGTTATAATAATGTTGCACCAATAATTTGGCATAAAATTGCCAACGCTTCTTATGAGGTTCCAGGGAATACAAGATTTTTAGGTAAACCGTATGAACCAAATGGGATCATAAAAAATGATATTGAATACATCATAATGGAGAGAAAACCGGGAGGGTATAGGGAACCAACATTTGCAAGTAGATTATTAAGCATGATTTCAGATAGTAACCATAAGCATTGGTTTCAGCAAATTCGGCATGATATTAATGGAGCATCAACCAAAGACCATCCCGTACCTTTTCCTTTAGAACTTGCAGAACGATTAATACGAATGTTTAGTTTTGTAGGAGACACTGTATTAGATCCATTCATGGGGACTGGAACAACAAACCTTGCGTCAGCAATGTGGGGTCGAAATAGTATTGGCATTGAAATTGATCCTAAATATTATCAATTTGCAACAAAGCGTTTGCAAGAATATAGCCAAAATATCTTTTGAAATATAAGAATTAAAGAATATGCTAAATCAATGAGTTATGAATTATAAAAAACAACTTTCCGATGCAGTAAAACATTTTTGGTTTATTCGTGAAGATCAAGCTAAAAAGCAAGGGAGCGCTACCGGGGAAAAGGACTATGGAAGTCGAGGGTCTGTAACTGGTGGTAAACAGTTAGATGGATTTATTGATCTATTTTCATAAATACTTAATGAAAATGGTCTTCCAGAACATACAATAAATGTTAGAGAAACTACCTTGCCTGGTTACTTCCGTCCAACAATGGTTGAAAATTTTTGTATCGGGTATTCGAATGGAATGATGCTCAATCTTATGCAGGCCAATGATGATCTAAAAAAAAAGGGCAGCAGAAATAGGGGTTTTAAAAAATGGAAAAGAGCTTTTTAAAGCCTGTATAACAATTACTATTTACAATGAGAATAAAGCAGTAGTAAACATTATAGGCTATTCTATATTCGCCAACAGTAAAAAGAGGCCGATCGCCATGAATGATTCCAGGATATTCAACCAACCCTTTCTTAAAAATGTCAAAGATATCATTTTTACAGAGAATCCTTTAGAAGCTCTATCTTTAATCCAAAGCGACAATCCAAACACAACCTTTCTCTTTGGCAGTGATTCCAAATACATCCAGTTTATCAATGAGCACAGAATCAAGAAAGCAATCTTTACCTTTAATGGAAAAATGAGGCTTTTTTATGAATTGTCAAAATTAACGGAGTATAAAAAAGATATTGGTATACGGTTTCTACAAAATCCGCATCTCATCGACGAAATCGAAGATGACTACACAAGGCTGGGGTATGTAAGGGAAAGAAAAAAAACAAAATACTGCTCTATCTTGTGATGACTTCCCGGCTTATGGACAATCCGCTTCATGCTATTCTCATTTCAAGGAGTGGTGCCGGGAAGAGTCTTTTGGCAGAAATAACAGAAAGCCTCTGCCCACCATAGGAATTGGAGAGCGTCAGCGATCTTTCAGCACAGGCAATCTATTACTACGGGAAAGAAGACCTGAAACACAGGTTTATTGTCATTGGAGAAAAAGAAGGGAGCGAAGGCTCAGATTATCCTCTCAGAGAACTGACAACCAAAAAAGTAATCACCAAGGCCATTCCCATGAAGGATTCTGTTACCGGTCAGATAAAAACGGTGAGTATTAAAGTTGAAGGTCCAATATTCTTTGTGGAAACAACAACAAATGGGGAGATAAATCCAGAGAATCTCAATCGTTGCTTTATTATTGGTATTGATGAATCAGAGGATCTGACTAGATTAATACATGTTGTCTGCTTCCTGCATCAGTACCAGAGAAAAATAAAGAAGCTGAAACTTGAGAACAATGAAACAGTAGAGTACATCGAATGTACACCGGAAGATTACAAGATTGCTCATGAACTTCTCTCCGATGGAGTGCTTGATAATACCCTGGATGATTTACCACGGCCGGCACGAAAGCTACTTGAGCTTATCAAAAAATACTTGAGTGAAAAATCACGGCGGGATACCATACCTGTAGATAAAATAATCTTTGAACGGAGGGAGATACGGGAATATACATCCTGGTCCTTTGCACAGATAAGGAATAACTTCAGGATATTAAAGGATTACGAGTATATTCAGGTTATTAAGGCCAGGAATGGGCTTGCAAATCAGTATAAACTGAGCTGCAATTATAATGATCTTGATTTTTTAAACAAGATACTCACTCCAGAAGAGCTTGAAAAAAGAATAATTAACAAATCACAACAAAAATACCTGAACAAGGTGAATATACCTGAACATTCAGGAAAGGAAGTTTTAATTTCTTAAATATAATTAATTAACCTTACCCTTATACCTGAACATGCTATTTAAAGAAATAGCATATAAGTATTTTATATCTCAAAATTTATAAAGGAACAGTAGGGTTCGGATTTTTATATATAAAGAAGTATATCCGCAATGTGCATATATTACACTTGTACCGAAGTTAGCCGAAATTGGCGAAAAAGTATGTATGTATCTTATACTATAACAAAAAAGAGGTGATATAAAATGCCAAGTGCATGTGGTTTAGCTTGTGAAGTCTGCGTATTTCCAGAAAAGGGGCTTTGTCCTATTGATCGTTGTGTACCTGGGACCGATCCAAAAGCTCCGGAGAAGCTGAAGAAGTTCATAGAAGCAAGTGGGCATCCATGCTTTATACTTGAGTGCGCTATAAAGAACAATGTGGATTATTGCTTTAGATGCGACAAATTTCCCTGCGAGGTACATTATCAGCAGGAGATTTATAGTAAGAAACTCCTTGACATGATTAAGGATATGCTAGGAAAAGTGTAAACTATTTATGGCCAACTTCGGCTAACAGCGGGTATACGCTGAGCCTCCTTGCAGCGGCTTGTCCTTCGGGACATTGGATAGTTATTTTGGCCAAGCTACTATTTCGATCGCTTCACAATTAATTTTGCAAAGCTTGTTTGTCGTCGCAACGTCGTATACCTGCGGAACGTTATTACAACCGTGTCAACTTCCTGATTGATAAACAAATCAAATAAGCCTAAAACAGAAACACAATTTCAATCAATAAAACTTATCCCGCAATCAAAACTACTCAACCCAAATCAATCAACTATTTGTCATTAATCTTACTGTAATAATTAAAATACAGGTTATAAAGGAGGAAGTTTGTGTTTTTCATTAAAGAATTTCTACCCCATGAGCGGTGTCAAGCACAGATAGTGGGGGACAGCGAGAAGCCATTTTACAAATATCAGACCCCGGGAGAGTCTTTCAGGGTATTCTATCTCAAGATCAGCAGGGTAGCCTTCAACAGTTTTCAGCGAGAAAGGGGATACTCATCTGTGCCGAGGATCCATTAACCGTAAAATCCGACCCTCCAGGTCCAGCGAAGTACCCCTGCATTAAAATTAAATAGTTTGCGTGGAAAGCTGGTAGTAAACAGTATCACGAGTATTAAAAAAAATCTACAGCTATTTCTCGGTTATTAATGTAATTATCATCTATCATATCACATAGGTTCAGTTGAATTAAAATGCCAACCTGGAACTCCTTGAAAAAGCAGAAAGAGAATAAGTGTTGGGTTTCTGAAAAAGCTGATGTACAATATATTCATCAGTGAAATCTTTTCGACAATAAGACCGGAGTTGTGTTTCATGATTAAGAATGCAGTTTTGCTTAAAAAATTCGAGAACAATTTGAAAAAAGAAAAGAAGCCCGATATTTATGTAAACCTCAGGATTGTGGAAGAGCTTCATAAAGAAGCATTAATGCTAAAGGTGTTTGCGAAAGAGCCATTGAAGGGTATTGAGACAGATATAATGATTGCTGAGGTAGTGAATAGTGCTTGAAAGACTTATCGAAAAACTGGCGATTATACTCGAACAATATAAAATACCATATATGATAATAGGCGGACAGGCTGTGCTCCTCTATGGAGAGCCGAGGCTCACAAAAGATATTGATATCACCCTTGGTGTCGGTCCGGAGTATCTGGACAAATTATTACTGATATCGAAGGAACTCGGGTTAAAAGTTCTTGTTAATAATGTACAGGAATTTGTGAATCAAACATTTGTCCTGCCTGTCCTCGAAGTGGAAAGTGGATTTAGGGTAGATTTTATTTTCTCTGATTCAATATATGAAAAAACGGCATTGAAGAGAGTGTCATATGTGAAAATAGGAAAATCAACGGTGCGCTTTACTTCAGTTGAAGATCTTATTATTCACAAGATCATTGCCGGCAGGCCTCGAGATATTGAAGATATAAAAAATGTAATTCTAATAAATCAACAATTTGATAAAGACTATGTGATAAAATGGCTCAATAATTTTGACAAAGAACTGGATAAATCTTATGTGACACAGTTTGAAGAACTTCTGTCAGAAAATTAGTAAGAAAAGCAAAACCAATTCGAGGAAATCATTGGCCGGAGCCGTGAATTCAGAAAGGTACTGAAGTCGGGTATGCAGCCCTGGGAATAGCACGCCGATTCCCAGTAAATTTTTTTCTTCAATAGCATTTGTTTTTAACAGGTTTTTGATGATATCACGTATCTGTAGAATTATTTCATGTTCGTTTTTTGTACAATGGTCATATACAACGGTTTTGTCGATCACAACTCCGTTTTCCCCGACAAGTCCAAGCGCAAGTTTTGTGCCGCCCAAATCAACTCCACATAAAATATCCTTCATTTTATCCTCTCAGAGAGTATGTTCTGTTCGTGCGATTATATCATCCTGTCTCCACTGCTTTGTAAAACTGCTCTTTTTTCAAATCCTCCCGGTTTTCCAGCTTGAGCAACTTTCTGTGCTTTTGTACATGTTTTTGATACCCCTGAATGCCAAGTTCCAGGATTTTCTCGAAATTTACTGCGATATGGCCGTCACCGGAGGTGAGATTGCCCTCTGCTCTGATTATATGCGCTTCATGGATCTCTTTGATGAATTCGGGCATCAAAGCATCACCTTTTTCCCGGAGTGTTTTTCCATGCCAGTACGAACAGAGGTCCCTGAGTTCTTTCTTTGTTTCATCACGAAGATAAAACGCATCACCAGATCTCTTTTCGAACTGGTCGAGCTCGTTTATAATCCACGACACCGCGTATTCCGGAAAAATAGGGGCAGCACGAAGTTTCGACGAATGATTCCCGACAATGAGCTCGCCTTCATCGATAAAAATTGTCATCCTCTTCAGAGTTTCGAAAAGTGCAAGTGCACGTTTGATAATTATCGGTTTCGCCTCATTCTCTTTGTATACCTCGGTATACACACGAGCTCTCTCTGTGCATACAGCAGGTTTTGTGTTCAGCACCTTCTCTCTCAAGTTGCTGATCCTTTTCGTGACACCCCTTTCGGTATTCTTGATCATAGCTACCCCCCGATTCTTGCTTTCAGACCTTTTTCTTCCGCAAATCTCACGTACTCTTCGATCTCACGGTTATCTATTTGCACGTCATGAATAAATCCTTAAAATCTTGTTTTTATATTTTTTCATAGCCTACAATTTGTTAATATTTATTTATGATTAAAATTTAATACTGATGTATCGCGGAACAAGAGGGAGAGTAAATGGCTGTTGTGCTCATTGTATTCGGAGGTTTGCTTGTCATCATCGGTATCGTCGGTTGTGTTGTGCCGGTGATTCCCGGTCCGCCGGTAAGTTACATTTCGCTGATCCTTATATCGTTGGCCTATCACTGGAAGGCATTTACCATGCCCTTTTTAATCGCGATGGGTGTCATAACTGTCATAGCAACAATTCTTGATTTCGTGCTCCCCGTGTATCTGCCGAAGAAGTATGGAGGCAGCAAATACGGTGTATGGGGTTCGATTCTCGGCATGCTGGCCGGCATGATTTTCTTTCCCCCATTCGGACTGATTATCGGGACCTTTGCTGGAGCTATCATTGGTGAGCTTATTTTCAATAAAAATAAGAAGGTCGCCCTGAAATCGGGGCTCGGTGTATTCTTCGGCACTATTGCCGCAATGATGATTAAAATAAGTGTGAGTGGCGTTATCGGGTTTTATTTCTTCAGGGCTGTCATTCACGGGCCGATGCGGTGACGGACTGATTCGGGATATCTACAAACTATCTCTACTGAATATCGATTGCGCTGTTTTTTATGATATACACCGTATATGTGCTGACTCAGTTCCCTGATTTTTTTGGTATGCTTTCCGGATACGGCCTGAATCGGTCGATTAGATGCAATACCCCCAACATCGGATGAAATAAGAGCACCTTCGGTCCCGAATACCGCATCACCTTTTTTATATCATCTCTCATTTCATTCCTGTAGCAGTGTATCCGGCACCGGGAGCAAACCGGCTTGGTTTCCTGGTACGAACAGCGGTCGATTTTATTGAAGGCATAATCAAGCAGTCTTTTACATTCGGCGCAAAGGGCCGGGCCTGTTCGATGAAAATGCCTGCAGTACATCCCAACCATTATAGAAACGGTTATTTTCTCTCTTTTGATTCTCTTCTTATTCATGATTCTTCACAGAACAATGATTGGTTCAACTTATCCGGACTGTTTCTTTTTTTTGTTCCTGCTCGAATTTCCCGGCAGGCGGCCTGGTGCGTTTTACGGTTTTGAAACTGATGGAATTCGTGGGACATACTTCAATGCATGTACCGCATGAAAAACAGTCGGGGATTGTCATCCGGTCTTGCTTCAAAATCGCTCCCATGACCGTTGAAGGGCATGCTTTAGAACACTGGTAACAGGCGATACAGGTGTTATAATCCACGTGGATTTTATTCAAGCTGACTTTTTCGATTAACCAGCCTACCAGGCCAAAGGGGCAGAAGAAATGGCACCAGGGACGATATACAAAAAGAGAAGCTATAAGCATAACGGCAATGAAACTAATTCCTGCAACGCCGAGAACAGCTGGTTTAAATATTTTGAACGGATCTATCGGTTCTATGATGTCTGTTGCCCATGCGAAAGCAACGAAGGTCAGCGCGACAAAGAAAGCAATGCGTATGTTGTTTGTGAGGAAGAATGGTACTTTTATCTGCGGAAGTATTCCCCTGCGGTCTTTGGAGTTTCGGTTTAAACGGAAGACCAAATCCTGAAGTGTGCCGAACTGGCAGCCCCATGAACAGATGAATTTATTTGCAAGAAAAACTCCGCCGATCAACATTGCCAGTAATGCAATGGCCCGTTGCGGGAAAATCGCTTTGCTTTTTCCAAACAGGACAATCGCGTCTTTTACCGTACCCATGGGACTTGGATCAGAACCGAGCACAACACCAAAAATCACGACTGCACTGAATAATAATATTTTTCTTACTGCAGGCGTAATCTTTTTCTTTCGCAAAAGGAAAAAGACGGCTATGAGAAAAGCAGCCCATAGAGCAAACTTAACGAGGATCTTTATCCAGTTTTTCGATGCCTCTTCAGTTTCCAGAGCACGCGCTTTATTGACTTTTACTTTGAGTGTTTCAGCAGGGATATTCATTTCAGCAAGGCTTTTTTGGAGATCTTCCTTTGAGGTGAGGCTAAAAACCTTTTTTAAAACCTCATTCGATAATTGGTTCGCTTTCCCAAATTTTTCGAGTGTCATTGCTTCATTAATAATCAATTCATTGGTTTTTGAAGTAGTTTCCGGTTTCCCTCCCCATATTCTTACTGACACTATTGAAGTTGCAATAACAAAAACCATAAGGATAATGAAAAGAAAAATTATTCTCAATCTATGTTTATTTTGCATACTCTTATTGTCTCCTTATTTTTAAAATTGAATAGATTCCAATACGGTTTTGATATGATAACAGCCTGTTTCAAATTAGTATGTAAATTTTATTTTTTTTTAAAAAAATATACATAAAAAACACTACTGAAGTGCCCATGGAATACGGTGGAAGGAGATTTATTAAAGACGTACGGCGCTTATACCCGAAGGCATTCCTTCAGGAACTCCGAGGCGGTAATCCTAAAAATAATATCTTCTGTACTTCTTAGTTAACCGTGTGAACTCGCCTGCTTTGCGGCTAGTATATTCGTATGAATTGAAAAAAGGTGGAAGAATACATAAAGTCTATTCGAGTTACGACATCAATTTTAAAGTTTATATACTATTATATTCTTTTTTTTGTCGATAGATAATCATAAACCATGTTAGTTTTGATTAAATAATTCAAAAAAAGAGTTGACAAATAATTCAAAAAAATAGTATCTTTCAGTGTCCTCATTATAAAGAGGATAAAATATTTTTGGAGGAAGTAACGTTTATGGCAACAGGAAGAGTAAAATGGTTTAACGAGCAGAAAGGTTTTGGGTTTATCAGCAGAGATGATGGCGACGATGTTTTTGTGCATTTTTCTGAAATCGAAGCTGACGGTTTCAAGACACTTGCTGAAAATCAAGAGGTTTCCTTTGAAATAAAAGAAGGCCCCAAAGGTTTGCAAGCAGCACACGTAAAATCTCTTTAAATCATGCAGATCAAAAAGCCCCGGTACATCCGGGGCTTTCCAATTTTATTGTCCAGGCGGTAATTACAACTTTTTTGTACAGCGTCTGTATTTGTAGCTGAACTGGGTCTTGTTATACTACCTGCACCTAGATTTTTTTCAGTACACCATCCGATTGGTACAATTTCTACATATGTGTTTTATACCTTTTACAATAACTGCAAATATGTGGTAATATGGACTCAAAAGCGTCGTATGTCGTTTCGAGGCCGATCCCTGACAGGACTGAGTATCAAAGATAACTGATTTGAAGTTTCATCGAAATGTGAGGGGGTTATGATGGCTTCAGAATTCCAAAAAGAAGCTTCTGGTAAAAATGGGGATGGGGAGGTACTTAACCGAATCATCGATTCCAAAACGACAAAATCATCTGCAGGATCTCACCCGGAAAAAGAATATACGAGAAGTCGTCGCCCAATACGGTTTGTTGCGTTTGCGATTTTTTTTAACGGATTACTGAGTATTCTACAGGTACTGTTTACCCGATTTCCACTTCACCCACGGCTTTACGGATTGCTGATGCCGTTCGGCCTGTTTCACCTGAGCCGTTCATTGACCCTGACCCTGGGTTTCATGCTCATATATCTTTCCTTCCGGCTTTTACAGTGTCATACAATAGCATGGTGGTTTGCTGTTGTCGCTTCAGCTGCGGGAATGGTTACTCATCTCGGCCAGCAGGAGTTATGGTATACTGCTTTTGCTCCGGCAGCGGCTTTTATGCTTTTGATTATTTTTCATAATAGATTCACAGTGAAAACCGAACCTCGCAGCATTGCAAATGGTCTGTTATTTATGGGACTTTCGTTGCTTGTTGCTGTTTCCTACGGCACATTCGGTTTCTGGTTTCTGCATAAACGTGACTTTAGTATAACTTTCGAGTTTACTGATGCATTGATAAGAACCCTTCGTGAGTTCAGCCTTATAGGAAACAGTGACCTGTCCCCCATTACGAGGCATGCGCGATGGTTTATTGATTCACTTCATGTGATGGGTCTTGTTGCCGCGGTGTTCGGGGCGTACAGCCTGTTTCGTCCGGTTGCCTATCGGTATGCATCACTTCCCCATGAGCGCACTCTGGCCCGGCAAATCGTAGAGCAATCGGGCCACTCGTCGTATGATTTTTTTAAAACCTGGCCGGATAAGGTGTTTTTTTTCTCGAAAACACAGAAGTCTTTCATTGCCTATAAGGTGCTGTCTGGTGTTGCCGTATGTCTCGGTGATGCAGTTGGACCTGAAGATGAGATAGAGTCTGTAACGAGCTTGTTTCTCAGTTTCTGTTCGGATAAGGGCTGGATTGCGACTTTTTTGCTGCCTGATCTGATCCCCATGTACAAACAGCTCGGATTGAGTGTGATAAAAATTGGGGAGGGGGCGATAGTGGATCTTGAACATTTCAGTTCCACCACGGCGAAGAAAAAATATTTTCGATATATTCAGAGAAAATTCGAGGGAGACGGCTATTCTTTGCATAGGTATGAGCCGCCTCATCCGCGGCACCTTCTCGATGAGGCTGCCGAGGTGTCGAATGAGTGGCTCTCCCTGCCGGGACACCGGGAGTTCGGGTTTATCGAGGGCCGGTTTGAACACTGGTATTTGGAGATGAATCCTCTTTTCGCTCTTCGTGATCAGGGTGGACGCATGGTCGCTTTTACAAACCAGATTCCTTCTTACCGGGATGGAGAAGCGACAGTTGATTTGATGAGGCACAGGTTGGGGGTGCACTGGGGTGTTATGGATTACCTTTTTCTGGGTATGATGCTGATTTTAAAAGAAGCCGGGTATCGAACCTTTTATCTGGGATTGGCGGGAATAGGCAGCAAACCAGGAACCTCGATGGTGGAAAATGCAATCTACCAGATTTCAGAACATTTCAACTGGCTTGTTCACGCAAAGGGTGTGCGGCAATTCAAGAGCAAGTTTAAGCCGACGTGGGAGAATCGCTATCTGGTCTACCGTGGTATACCGCTGTCACTCGTGAAAATTGCCCTTGCCGTAAGAAAAGTACTGTAGGGGGGTGGCATCATCAGCCTTTTTTCTCTTTATCACTGCCTCTTATCAATAGTACAGGGATGTCAGTGTGGTGCTTTATCGCGTTCGATATGCTTCCAAAAATAACATCACTTACGAACCGGTGGCCGTGTGTGGCAAGTGCAATGAGGTCCCATTTTTCTTCATTGATTTTACCGATCACCTCAGGACCCGGCTCACCTTCTTTGTAGGAATAACGTACCTGTAGATTATCCTGCCTGAAGGTATCGGCAGCATTTTTCAGGCACTCTTCCGTATTCCGGATCAGCGTCCTTTTTTGATCGAGCGTATGCGCATGAACAACATGAAACAGGTGGACATGTGAGTTGTGAATTTTTGCGAGCATTCTGATATGTTCTATAACAACCCTGTCAAAAGGTGAACAGTCGAGAAGCAAAAGGATATTTTTATACATCGGCCTCCTGCCTCCTATCGGTGTATCGTACTGTACAGCAGATACACGTTGAGAAATATGACGATGGCAGAAACAATAATTGCAAGGGAAAACTCCATAGTCTTGCTCTTTAATCCTCCCATAACTTTTTTATTGCGACACAGTATAAGTAATGGGATCAGTGTAAACGGAAGCTGAATACTGAGAACTACCTGACTCAGTATCAATATTTTGAAAGTATCAAGCCCCAATAAAATGATGAAAAACGAAGGTAGCGCTGTTATAAATGTCGCGATTCTGTAGAGGGTAGTTTTTGGATCTTCAGGTTTTCCTAAAAATGCGGTTATAACATTTACCTCTGCCATTGAGGAAGTTATCGACGATGAAACGCCGGCAAAAACAAGTGCGAGGGCGAATAAAAACCCCGCGAGATTTCCAGCAAGGGGTTTTAATGTTTCAGATGCCTGCTGAATGCTGTTAACCAGAATACCGTTCTTAAAAAATACAGACGCAGCGACGATGATCATCGAAGAGTTTACCACCCATCCGAGCCCCATTGCCGATATTGTATCAATCTTTTCATACCGTACCAGTTTTATTTTTTCAGTTTCAGTGGCCCCCCAATTTCTGCTGTGAATAACGTTTGAATGCAAGAATATGTTATGGGGCATAACTACAGCGCCGAGAATTCCCATTGCTATATAAATATTGCTCCTTGATATACGCGGAACAACGATTGCGGGAGCGAGCTGAAACCAGTTCGGTTTTACAATGAATATCTCGATCAAATAGCAGATGGATATCACGCCGAGAAAGGCAAGGATGTATTTTTCAAGCCGGTGGTATCTCTGTGTAACTATGAAAAAAACCTCCAGTATCACCGTTACAAACGCGCCGAGCCACAGGGGAAACCCGAATAGGAGTCTGAAACCGATTGCTCCACCGACCAGTTCAGCGACATCCGTTGCGGCGCATGCCGTTATAATGGTAAAACCGATGAACCCAGCGACAGGCCTGGGGAATCTTTCCCTGATATTCACGGCCAACGACCTGCCGGTTGCTATTCCGAGCCTTGCTGACATATTCTGAATCAGTATGAGCATCAGGGTGCTCAGGGTTATTACCCATAATAAATCATAACCGAATTCCGAGCCTCCGGCAATGTTGGTAGCCCAGTTTCCGGGATCGATGAACCCGACGGTAACGAGAAAACCGGGGCCAAGAAACCGCAGGAGCTGCTTTGATAGGCTTCTATACTTTGATCTCATTTTATACTTTCGGGAGTTTTTACAAAATTAGCTACAGGTACCCGAATGTTCAAGAACAATCAGCCGATTTCAACAGTATTCGAAAAAATTATACATTGGTCATTAAAAAGAGAATTAAATTCTTAACAGAAAATCTATTATTCGGTAAAATGTGCGATACTGTATCAAATTTGAATCAATTTTGTTCAGTAATTAACCTAACCCGGACAAGCCGGGACCAAAAAGGTAAAATCCATGCTACAATAAGTAATCACTTTTGTAGTTATGGAGGCAACGTATGATTCTTACTGAACGATATAAAGATCAGATCGCCAGGGTCCTTTCATGTTATGACCGCGTCATACTCCAGGGCACATTGCCCGGCTGGTGCTACGACAAAGGGATGACAGAGTTTCTGTTTATACACAAGATCAGGATATTTGACTACCCACAGTTTGCTCAGACTCTCCGGGACATGATCCGGGAAAACGCCGAACATGTTGCTCAGGAGCATGGCATCAAAATCGAGTTCATCAGAAAGATCAAAGCCTTCCGTAAGGAAGCCCGTATTAAGGAAATCATCAAATCACGAGGCACACATCCCGGTCTTGTCCATATCTTCTCGGCCATGGAAACCTGCACAAGCTACAAGCCCTGGCATGATAAATCAACCGGTAAGACCTTTCTCAAGTACAATTCCGGCAAGTGCCTGCACTATTACTTCTACTTCATTGATAAAACATTATGGGTGCATCATCGATCAAGATGTACGACAAGTTCGGAATCATACTCAGGATCGAAACCGTGGCAGGTGGCGTCTCTGAGTTCAAGCACCTTCGAGAAGTGGAGACTCGGGAAGGAGAGACTGTCCGGAAAATCGCTCCCATGAAAAAGACCATGTACAGCCTCTACTTCCTCGCTGGACTCCTTAAGGCATCGAACAGGCGCTACCTCCAGTTCATCCCGACCTTCGACGATCCAAGCCAGGGAGTAAAACATCTCAAGAAAGTATCAAAGACCGTGAGATCAGAAAATCGATCCTACAAGGGATTCAATTTCTACTGTGCCGACGACCAGAAACTGTTTGAAGTCCTGGCACGAGGAGAGTTCAACATCAATGGCCTGTACAATAAATACCTTCGCGTGTACTTCCCCGATAAAAGCAGCAGTGCAATTTCCAGGATACTTAAACGACTCAGGGTTCATGGTATTATTAAACGTGTTGCCCATACGTATAAATACTATCTGACGAAACTCGGCAAGGCTGTTATTACAGCAGGTCTTGCTATAAAAGAAATGTTTGTTGTACCTGAATTGTCAGTAATCAGACTCCAATATCGCTAATTTTTTCTTGCCATATTAGCAAGAAATTGAAGATTAAGATATTAATGGATAAAACCATATATATGGGAGCTGATCTATGACGATAAAGCCTCTATCCGAGTATAAAGATGTGCTATACGGCTGCCGGTTCTGCCCTATGTGTAAGCCTGCGGCCGATGTGGCGAATGTAACGCTCATCGAGAGTCACACAACCAGGGCCGCGTGCAATGATGCTGTGGCGCGTTGTAAATGGCATGGCAGAATTTTCTGCTCGTGATGCTGAAATTATCTTTCAATCGACGCTTGACAGTATAAGTCAGGCATGGTGTGTGCGTCACTATCCGGTGAGCAAATACGTCATTGCAGCAAGACACGCGATTCTTGAAAAGGGTCTTGAACCCGACACAGTAAAGCAGGCATTAAACCGTCAAACTGCAGACCCGGCCAAGCTGCAGGATGAGGTCTACGAAACACCGCGGGCGATACTTGATGCACTCGGAATGGAGCGTGTTTTTCTGTTTGGTCTCGTTCTTTATCGAAAAGCTGCGGAGTCGAGGGGGGGCTCTGGGCAACCTATCCCGATCTTGCCAGACGGCTTTCAGAACGACGGATCGAGGAAGCAAAAGAGCTAGGCGCAGTGATGATCGTGACAGATTCTCCGCTTTCCGCGAGGCAGCTTCGAGCGGTTAAAGAGCCTGGTGTGCCGGACATACGGTGGCTTCCCGAGCTTTTGCAATAGAGGGTAGTTGAATCAGATTGCTGCAGCCGGATGATGCATTGGTCAGAGTTAAAACGCACTTCCCCGTATACAGTGTACTGTATCCTCCACATAACAATCGTAAAATGTCTGAACATGAATAAAAGGTCTGAAAAGTGACAAAATCAAAGTTTCAATACCGGATAAAAATATTGAAATTAAGAACAAACTTTTTTTAGAGCTCATAAGAAAATGACTATGATTTCGTTTGGACAAATATGTTTGTTTTTATTGGTCATTTATTTTTCTATAGGATGGTCAACGTATTTTATCGAGGTTTGACAGATAGTATTGTAGATACCAATTAAGATCGAAAATGACCATGTTATGTAATATTTTGTATATTTATTACGAAAAACAGATAAATCAGAGGGCGATATGGTAAGTTCTGGTGAATCCTGGATTCACAATTATTTAAAAGTAATTATTTTTCCACTACTTAATCTTTCAAAGTCTCTGGAAAAGATTTTTCTAAATCTATATTCTGCTTCAAACCCAGTACAATGACCGCTGTAAATTCGATCAACATTTAAACTTCTTAGATCTTTAATTGTTTGATCTATTACCCCGCTGTTTGCACTGAGCAGATGAAATCCACCCACAACACCTTCAACATTTTTAATACCTGTTATTTTTATAGCTTTTTTTACTATGCTCACAATACCGGCATGGGAACATCCGGTTATTATTATCAGCCCTTTTTGTGTATTTACAGAAAGAGAAATATCGTCCCTAACCATTGTTGGAATAAGTTTTCCATCCTTCAGGTCCAAAAGATCTATATTGGGCACTCTTTCATAATCTACTTTATCATCACTCTTAATCTCTCCGGTTGTCATCACTCCTGTCATTAAATTCATGGGATCACCGGTTAAGTACCATCTTCCACCTAATTTTTCAATGTTTTCTTTTGAATTTTTACCTGAAAGCCCCTGATTTAAATAAATTGAGGACCTATAAGGTTCCGGATATGGCTCAGGCATTATACTGATATTAAATATTTCAGGATGGGCAATTATTGGAATCTCGTCCTTTCCAATCTCTTTGAGAATATCGGCAAGGCCTCCAGTATGGTCAAAATGACTGTGGGACAAAAAGATCACATCAATATCATGAGGATCGATTTCTAAAAGCTTCATATTATGAAGAACAGGTTCAGCATCTGTCGCGGTGTCAAACAAAATCTTTTTCTCTCCTTCTCCACTTTTAATGTGGAGAAGGAAAGAAATCCCGAATGACGCCCAGAAAGGGCTATCATAACCGGTATAATCTTCAGATAATGTGTAGATTTTTAAGCTTTCAACTTTACCAGGATTCATTTAAAATACCTGCCGTACGGCCATTCACTGAGCAATCCCTTGATTTCCTCTTTCCTCCTGCTCAACCCGATGTAATATACAATGGCTCCGAGAATCAGCCATATTGCAGAGTAAGTCAATGCCAGCCAGCCCTGGTATACTAATAGCACCGCCGAGGAAGCCAATCCGATGATAGGAACTATCATTTTCCAGCCGTTAAGCTTAACTTTCGCTTCTGCATACATTTTGGGCCATTTCTTCGGCAGCATGAAAATACACAGATGTGTTATGATCCAGTTAAACAGGAACATCGAATTGAGTATTTCCCCTACAAGCTGTATCGTCCCCGACACTATTAAAAACAGAGCTACCGCAGCAGAAAGAAACAGGGCAAAATGAGGCGTCCCGAACCTGTTGAGATTTGTAAACCACCCTGAAATAATCTTATCTCTTGACAGACCAAAAGATATTCTCGTTGCTATTCCCTGTTCCCCATTGTGTGACGACAATATGGCGGCAAACGCAACAATAATAACAAATGTTACTCCAAAGGGGCCCATAAACTTTGTAGCAGCCGAGGCAACCGGCGCATCTGCTGAGGAAAATTCACTCCACGACATTACACCCACACTTACAAGAGCCAGCAGTGTATATAATATGGTAGGCACTGTAACACCAAAAAACATCCCCCGGGGAATGGTTTTTTTCGGATTCTTCGCCTCTTCACCCAGGTCCGCGGCCAGTGTAAGTCCGGTATAGGCAAATATGAGAATAGAGGCCCCTTTCATTATGCCGTTAAACCCGTTTGGAGCCTCCATAAACAGGAAGCTTGATTTAACGTGAGGCAAACCCCAGATAATGAATATTACTATCCCTAAAACCATAAAGATGAATAGAATATTCTGAACAACAGAAACTGCCTTGACCCCCATGAAATTCAAGAAACAGAATACTGCCAGTACTAATACGGCACCCCCTACTACGTTTACCTGAGTTACAAACTGCGGGAGAGCGTTCCAATAAATAATGAAAGCCTTGGCCGTGACACAAACAAGCCCTATGACACCAAGCCACATTCCCCACCCGGAAAGAAATCCCCATACATGAGATACTATTCTCGTTGGATAGACATAGCTTTCACCACTCTCCACAGGATACATCTGGGCCAGCATTGATGTACTGAAGGCCACCATAAAACAGGGTATTGCCGCTATTAAATATGATACCCAGACATACGATCCGGCATATTTCGCGCCAATTCCTGTAACAACGAATAAACCGGCCCCAATCACTATGCCTGCAGTGAGAGCAGTAACATCAAGTGTATTGAGCTTTTTCTTTAATTCTCTTTTCTCCGCCATTTTTTCCTCCTTAATTTAATTAGTTATTGGTGAATAATTCAACAATTATGAATTAGTTCTATTTAACTCTTTATATTTAGTCAATTAATGACCTTAAGTACACTTAAATTAATTGAAAATATTTATTGTTCACCAAGAACTATTTCAGTTTCTCCTGAAAAATTCACCTCCTTACTCTTATTATTTCAAAAAATTATATTCATTTTTTACCTTTTTTCATATTTTGTCAAGCCTAAATTGATTTATATATATATTTTTTTTATAAAATTACATATAATATATTTTTATACAATTTATTTACTTTATTTCAGAATTCATGACATAGGGATAAAAAGAGACAACTCTTAAGATATACTATAAACCAACGGTGTTTGTACCCGATTAGCAGATTAAAGTTTGCGTGAGGATTGATTGGAATGCCATGAAGGGCTACCATTATCTGATGCGTTTGGCTCATACGATAAACATTCTGGCGCAATACTCAGAGTGTATTGTGCGAGTTTATTATACTCTGGGGGTGAGAAGATTTATCCACTTTGTTCGACAAACCATGGCTGCTCCATGGTTGGACGCATCACTGGTCAAGGAGCATCTTGATCGCCCCTTTCAGCTTCGCTTGATATAGACAGGCGGATATATAAAGGAGACCAAAAAGGTATTGGTGTGCACTGTCAGACAGAATTATGAGAAATACGAGGGTGAATCTATCCTTCAAGGTGGAATCTTCCCTTAATTAACATCATGGGCAATGTTGTATAGGCATTTTTTTATTGCTATGAAGCATTTGAATACAGTATGAAACTTTGGTGCGCCAGAACTGCTATTTGAAGTGATATATTGACAGAACAGGCTCTTCTGTGTAAGATGGATTGCGTACTATATGCAGATTGCTTTACAGTACTGTTAGGAAGGTCGTTCTCGTTTCCGGTGTGCTCTTGGTACTATGTCGTGCTGTTTAAAATTGCAGTCCAAAATTAAAAATTACGAACCCGGTTGTATCATAATAAGGTATAAACAAGAAACGATACAGGCCCTGCAGCCTGAGGAGTAACGCTGTGTTCATCCAGACTTGTGCAGGGTCACATATTTTAATATTAATGAAGGAGTCAGTCATGGGAAAATTCAAGTATGCAGCAGGTCTCTGGGCATTAGGCGGTGCCTTCGACCGGTATGTTCCGCGAGGTTATGCCGATAAGGCGCTGACGCTTCGCGAGGTTATAGATATTGCGGGGAGTATCGACGGAATCGACGGTGTTGAGATTATATCGTCACAGATCGACGGGATCAATCTCGGAGAGTTCAAGGGGTGGCTTTCGGATAACGGGCTTGCACTCACCGGTATTCTTGCGAATACGTTCGGTGATAAAAAGTTCAAACTTGGATCGATATCTCACTCCGATAAAAAAATCAGGGATGAGGCAATCGGCATCTGCAAGAAGAGCATCGACAATGCGGTTGATCTCGGGTGTCCGGCCGTGATTCTGTGGCTTGGAAGCGACGGGTACGATTACTCTTTCCAGGTGGATTTTCGGGATCACTGGAAAACCCTCAGAGACAGTATTCAGCAGATTGCCGGGTACAGTACCGGCATGAAGATCTGCCTCGAGTACAAGCTCAAAGAGCCACGGAAGTACATGACGATAGGTGCGGTCGGTAAGGCTTTGTATCTCGCGCGGGAGTGTGGAGAAAATGTGGGTGTGGTCATCGATTTCGGGCACTCACTCATGGCAAAGGAAAAGCCGGCCGAATCGGCGGTATTGCTGCAGATGAATAAAAAACTCTTCAATGTACACATGAACGATGCATATGGAGACTGGGATGATGACATGATCGCGGTCAGCGTGCATCTGCAGGAGACTCTCGAGTTCATGTACTACCTCGAGGATATGGGCTATGCCGGCTGGATCGGCCTTGATATCTTTCCATTCAGGATGGACGGGAAGAGGGCGGCCGAGTTGTGCATCAGGAATTTACGCGGGGCGGAAAAAATTCTTGATAGAATCGATAAGAAAGAGCTCAAGGAGGCGATGCGCTCTCTGGACGCGGGAAATTCCCAGCTCGTAATCGCACGTTCGATTTTCGGCGAGTGACTGGTTTTTCTTTGCCCGATGCCGGAAGAATTGTCTGAATGACAACTGAAAGGGGACTGATACATGGCAGGTGAAATTGACGCCCGCAGTCTGGTGCTTCGCCTTGTCGAAACGATTGAGGCCAACAAGGCGTGGCTCAGTGAGATCGATGGCGCTATCGGCGACGGGGACCACGGAATCAACATGGCAAAGGGATTCGGCATGGCACAGGAAAAGATCGATGAGCATCCGAATGATCTTTCGGCGCAACTCCGTCATGTCGGCATGACGCTGGTCACTAATATCGGCGGTGCCATGGGCCCTATATATGGCACCCTTTTCATGAAAATGGGTAAGGCTGTCGAGGGAAAGAAAGACCTCGAGGCGGAGGATGTTCTTCATATGCTGACTGAAGCTCTCGCGGGAGTTAAGAAGAGAGGCGGTGCCGAAGTCGGGGACAAGACGCTGGTAGATACCCTGGCCAAAGCGGAGGAGGGGTATAGAAAAGCGCTTGAAAGCGGCAAGAATTTCGGCGCAGCACTCGATGCGCTTATCGAGAGTGCACGACTGGGAATGGAGAGTACAAAAGAGCTTGTTGCAAAAAAGGGCAGGTCGAGCAGGCTCGGCGAACGCTCCAGGGGGGTGATCGATGCAGGCTCCGCGTCCTGTTATCTTATCCTGAAAACCATCGCCCAACACCTGAAAAAATCGTTGTAGGTATGATGTCCCTATAATTTTGAGAATCAGAGGAGGAGTGTGAGAATGAAGAAGTTTATTAACGATCCAAATGCGGTTGTTGATGAAATGGCTGAGGGATATGTTATGGCCCATCCAGAACTGCGGGCGCTTGATGAGGCGCGGGTTATAGCGCGCGCCAATGCGCCGGTAAAGGGTAAGGTCGGTATCGTTACCGGTGGCGGATCGGGTCATAAACCCGCATTCATCGGCTATATTGGAAAGGGGATGGTCGATGCGGTCGCTGTCGGAGAGATATTCACTTCACCTCCGGCAAACTCCTTTTATCACGCCTTCAAAGCGGCGGACAGCGGGAAAGGGGTGGCATGCCTGTACGGAAACTATGCGGGTGACGTTATGAATGTGGATATGGCGGTAGAAATGGCCTCAGATGACGGGATAAAGGTAAAACAGGTCATTGCAAACGACGACGTGCCCTCTGCTCCCAAAGGGAAGGAGGCTGACAGGCGGGGTGTCGCCGGTGAGGTGCTTATGCTGAAAACAGGCGGTGCCTGTGCAGAAAAGGGCGGGACTCTCGATGAGGTGATTGCAGCCGCCCAGAAGGCAATCGATAATACACGAAGCATGGGTGTGGGTCTTTCACCATGCATCATCCCTGCTGTCGGGAAGCCGAACTTCAGCCTCGGGGAAAACGAGATGGAAGTTGGTATTGGTCACCACGGGGAGCCGGGCATTGAAAAAACAGAGATTAAAACGGCAGATGAGATAGCACACATGATGCTGGATATCATTCTGCCCGATTATCCGTTTACGGCAGGTGACGAGGTGTGTGTGCTCGTATCCGGGCTCGGGTCGACACCGCTCATGGAGTTGTATATTCTGTACCGCACCATCGGCACGGTATTGCAGGAGAAAAAAATCTCGGTGTACCGCTCGTATGTGGGAAACTTCTTTACCTCGCTCGAGATGGCCGGTGTAACCCTGACCATCATGAAGCTCGACGAGGAGTTGAGGGAACTTCTTGCCTGGCCTGCAGATGCTGTGTATTTCAAACAATTCCAGGAATGACGATGAAAACCTGTGCGGCTCCAGATCTATAGTGGTTTCAGGGTGGGTAAACACAACAATCTCGGCTATCTGTATCAATATCGAATCCAATTCCTCGAGTATACCTTATTTTATCGGGCGCCTGGGCGCCATCCTCGGTAAAATCAAGACTGTACCCCTCATCAGCGGGCACGGCTTGCATCATGCTGCGCACATGTGTTTCATCATCAACAATGAGAATTTGCGCTTCTTAATTATAAATTTTCCCGTTGAAAACCCCGGAGAGCGCCTTCGCAACTGAGTCCACTGAAACCGGTTTCTGAAGCCAGCCGTCAAAGTCACTAGGTTGATATTCCTCTGATTCGTTCTGTATGGGATACCAGCTTATTGCAAACACCTTTGTCGAAGGGTATTTTTGTTCCAGAATACGGCAGAGCTCCATACCCACCATTTCGGGCATGACCATATTTAAGCGGGACACAGAGCACAGAGCGCCAGCCTTCCCCTGCTGTTTTTGGGAAGTGCATGTCTTTGTTCTCCGCCAGATTATCCACAATAAGGGGTTTTTCGCTCTTCAATGCCCGTTTCAGAAGACCTTTTTGCGCCAGGAAGGCAGTAAGTTCTTCTATCACCGCTTCTGAAATTCCCCGATGTGCGGCAAGCACGTTTTTTTTACTCTTCTGGTCATAAAGATAGGCAAGTTAACTTTCAAACTTAAAAGGTGCAAACCAATAAATGCCTGTGGTGCACCTGCCTAATGGTTTTTACCTGTAGAATGTCATAGTAGGTAACGTGACATAATAAGTCAGTAGAGCATAAAATTCTGGTACAAAAAACCAGGATCTTAATGGATAAAACCATAAATAAGTCCCCCCTCCGCTCCGGTTGCAGGAAGACCGCCTTTGAATGACGAATGACATATCAAGGATTTCCTCTTTATTCAGGGATTCGTTGAGCTTCGAACCGATGATAAAAACACCATATGCCGCAACAATGCTGAATCCCTCGGCAAGGGAATGGAAGAGCAGGTAGCTGTAGAGAATTGACGCATCGAGACCGGCAAGAACGATAATACCTGCTGTAATGAACGACAAAATGCCTGCTTTTTTTGTTCAGCATGCCTTTATAGTACCTGTGTATATCCGTTTTCCCCTGCAGCACCGGGGTTACACCGGCTTTTGTTCAAAACCTTTTTCATGTAAAACGCTTTTTTTACAAATATGCAGTATGAACCACTGTTCTACCTATATTCTAATAGATGAGCGGTCCCGTTACAAAGGAATTAGCGTCGGTGATTGCAGGAATTTTACAGACTATCGTTTTGTAAATATCGAGGCGGATCGATTTCCTACCAGTAATAGGTATCATGTTTTCTTGCTTTTTTCGGAAAATACATAATAATTATGGGTACGTGAATGTGTCAAACGTGAGGGGAGGAACTAGTATGTACCCAAAAACGGACAGCGATTTTTAAAAGGAGTTTTTACATGGGAAAGAGGATACTTATCATCGACGATGAAGAGATGATTCTTAATGCCCTTAAACTGATACTCGAGGATATGGGGCATGATGTTTTTTGTTTTCAGGACCCTGTGCAGGGCGAACAGGAGGGGATAAAGAAGGATTATGATTTGATTGTCCTCGACCTCAGAATGCCGGATAAAAACGGAGCAGAGATAGCGGAGGGTATTTTAAAGGAAAAACCCGACGCCCGTATTCTTGTGCTCACGGCATACCCGGGTGATCCGCTAGCGAAGAAGGCGCTCGATGCAGGTGCCCTGTCCCTTCTGAAAAAACCGTTTGAAATCTCGAAAATTATTGATTTTCTTCGCTGAGAGATATGGATAAGAATAGAGAATATTTCATTGAAGATCTGTTAAAGAGTACGGAAGGTCTGATTGAGGAGATTAATGTAGAAAATTTGAAGGCCGGTATTCAGGATGATGCGTCTGAAAAGATGATTAATGAAGTGAGGGAAAAGGAGATTGATTCACTCGGCAAAGAGCATGAACCCATTGTGCACGGGTACGTTGCCATACGTATTTCGGATGACGATATGGTTGCTGCTGCGGATTTTTATCCGCCCACGCACGGCGGTATCACGGTTGAAAAGCGGGAAGCCAAAAAGAAGCTTGAATCCCTTGGTGTAATATACGGTATTGATTGGGAAAAGATCAATCGTGCCGTTGAGCACTGCAACAATGAGCTGGCACCGGTTACGGATGTAATCATTGCCCGTGGGGACAGGCCGGTCGATCAGGTGCCGGAGCATCTGGTTATCGAGGAGCAACTATTACAAAAGCCTCAAGGATTCGAAGAGCGGAAAGAGGCGGTGGATTACCGGGAGCTGACCTCATACATCCTCGTTAAAAAGGGAGAAACGCTTGCACATATGGTTCCGTTTCAAAAAGGACGGGAGGGGAGAACCATAACGGGAAAGCTTATCCCCTTCAGGAAGGTTCCAGTCAGGCGGATAAAGCCCGGAACAAATATGGAGATTGTCGGCGAACGCGCCGTTGCCGCATGTGACGGCAGATTCGAGCGCAGTGCAGATTTGATTTTTGTGCGGGAAGTGTTCGAAATATTAGGAAATGTGGATTACAAAACGGGAAATATCAGCTTTCCCGGTGATGTCATAATCCACGGACAAGTGAGCGATGGTTTCTCGGTGGAGTCCGGGGCAACTATTGTCTGTCACGAGGCACTCGACGCCTCGGAGGTGGTGTGCAAGGGTGATTTGATAGTGCACCGCGGTATAATCGGGAGAAACAAGGGAAGGGTAAAGACAGGCGGCGCTATTTCAACGAAATACATAGAAAACTGCTATATCGAAGCGGATGATAAGATATTTGTTGAGACTGGTATCCTTAATTCCATGGTGCACACCCACAAAACGCTTGAAATGGGAAAAAAAAGTATAATCGTGGGTGGGAAGATCACTGCCCAGAACGGGGTCATCGCGTGCAATGTTGGGAACAAGATGGGATTCAAAACAGAAATCTGTTGCGGTATCGACTACTCGGTTCAACAGAAGATCGAATGGATTAACGAAAAAACGATCGCCCTTGCAATGAAGATCGATCAGGTCGAAAAGGGTATACGGAAAAAAGCGGGGGATATAGGAAAACTTAATTCCATGAAGGAGAAACTCACAGCAACGATTCACAAACTGAGCGAGGTATTGCGGGTGCTTATGACGCAACATAGTAAAAACGAAGCGGCAACTGTTATTATTAATAGTACCGTATACCCGGGTGTATATATCGAGATATGCAGCAGTTCCTATGTTGTATCAAGGGAAATTGCCTCGGTCCGGTTTCGGTACGACCGGGAGTCGGAAAAGATAGTCGCAGAACCGTACGCAAAGGATATGTTTTGAATGCACAAAAAAATTTTCGGTTTGAACAAGCTGTTTTTGTAACTTTATGTCGTCTGGGAAGAGATAGCGCTCTGGACAAATGCCAGTGATTGCTCTATCGCTTCGTCAACCTCTGTAATGTCCGGCGGCGGGGAAACCCTGAAAGGTGAGGCATCTCTTTTTCGTCGCAAACGGGTCGGGACCTCCAGGCTGAATGGAAGGTCTTTGGGGATGAGGTCGCGAATGATCATCCGGTAATCGATCTCTCCCGTTCCAATAGCGGGGAAAAACCATCCTTCATCTGTTGTCTTTACATCCTTCATATGCAGGTGAGCGCAATAGCCGACAGCATATTTGAAGTCATCTTCCGGCCTGATCTTCTCAAAGGCGTGCGAAATGAGATTGCCGAAATCATAGTTGAGTCTGATGTAAGGTGAGTTTATGGTTTTATCCATTAAAATTACGGTTTTTTGTACCAGAATTTCATGCAAAGCTGACTATCTATACTGTTACAATTACTTGTAATTACATTCTACAGGTAAAAACCATTAGGCAAGTGCCGATTTAAACCTTTTAGGTTTGGAAGTTTACTTGCCTATTTTTTTAATCAATTAGGTTTGATATTCGAGACACCCAATTGTTTTAGATGTTCGAGCGCATTAAAAAGCGGATGTCCATCATACGCAACGGTGCTGATAGAAAATATTCGTTCCACGGAGGTAACCTCTGAATGGTCAATTATACTGCTGTCGCAGGTGCAATATAGTGTATTGGACTTCTGTTTGTCAACACTGCCGATTTCAGGGTGAAAAAAATGGCGTTTTGCTAGGCTGTTAAAATCCTGTATATTTCCTCCGCATCACGTGCCTTTACGAGCGCCTGACGTGTTTCGGGATCTTTCAGCCGCGCACTGATATGTGAGAGCAGGCGTATGTGCTCTGCATGCTGGTTCTGCCCTGCCGCAATCATTGCTATAATGTGAACCGGTCTGCCGTCAAGGGACTCATAGTCGGTAATCGGTTTTCTGCTCACCCCGAATGCCATGACAATATCGGATACGGATGCAAGCCTTACATGGGGAAGGCCGATGCCAAGTCCTATTCCGGTGCTCATGAGCTTTTCACGGCTGAAGATAGCTGTTGTAAGCTCATCTTTGTTGGAAATCTGCGGCGCGGAAGCGATAACGTTGATCATTTCGCTCAGAGCTTCGGCCTTGTTCGTGTTATTTAAAATAACACAGCGTTTTGGGGTCAGCACACCTGAAAGAGAAATTGATGGGGGCGAGTCTGCAACACGAGGTTTTCCAAGCCGTTTGTCTACCCACTTCTGAATCTCGGAGCGCTTGAAGCGCCACGATGTCCCGATCTTCCCGCAGGGGATTTGGTCTTTTTTGGCCCATTCATAAACCGTCCGTTCCGAAACACGGAGGTAATCCGCCACCTCTTCAATCGTCATGATTTCATTTTCAGCCATACAATCCCATCCTTTTATGCATGGTTATTCAGCAGACGGCTAGTGCAGCTCATCCGGACTGCAGTCTGCTGGATGCAGCTCGTAACAAGAGGCGTCTTTCAATATTCCGGTCAGTTGCCGGTGGTTTCAAGATCTGAAGAGCCAGCTCCCCGTTCAACAAGGTACTGCCTTATTTTTTGCTTCACTCTCCTGGTATCGAGCACGCCCGCGGGTTTCTGCGATTCCTCTTTATCGAATATGGGAGCCTGTTCGATGCCGACCTGATTCATAGACCTCAGCGCATCACCAAGCGGTGTTTTGAGATACAGGCTGTCCCTGACAGGCGTCATTACGTCGGATGCAACGAGCCACTCCCAGCTTGACTGGTCGAGAACAATGTCTTTGAGCTCTTCGAAGGTAACGAGCCCGACTGCCCTGCCGTCCTTTCCCGTTACCGGGAAAAAGTTGTACCTGGCCTCGGGAATTTTTGAAAATATCAGGGAGAGCGGTGTGTTTTCAGCAACTGCAGCGACATCTTTGTCGACGACATCTTCAACTTTCCACCCTGCAATAACATCCTCCTCGGTTATCTTCTTTCCGATCTCACCCGCGCGTTTAATGGCGATTTTTACGAGGGGAGGACCTGCAATCTGGACGATAAAGGTAGTTGCAGTGACACCGAAGATAATTGCATCTCCGAGCGACAGGTCAGCCGAAATGTTGATCCCCTGCAAATGCTCGCTTGCCATTATGGAGAGGCCAACAGCAACCCCTCCCTGGGCAAACAGCCCGAGCCCGGTGTTCCTCTGTACCACCTTATCGGCTTTTGAGATCCGTGCGCCGATAAATGCACCTGCAGTCTTGCCCACGCTTCTGCCAAGTACATACACCCCGATGATGAGCCAGAGCCAGAGCGGCATCGATGAGATGCCGAGCCGTGCACCGACAAGAACGAAAAACAGTATATAGATCGGGGTTGCGAAACTCTGTATAAGCCCCAGAAATTCCCTGCTTCGCCGGGGCGAACTGTTGCTTACAGTAATGCCTGCCATCATGGCGGCAAGTATGACGTCCATGTAAAACATAACAGCAATTCCAATGCAGAGAAGCAAAACCCCTATGGCAAGCGATAGCATGTAATCACGTGTACGTGAACGATGAAGTAGAAAATTCAGCACCATGCCTGCTGCAAAACCGAGTGTCAGGGAGCCACCCAGGTCCACAATGACGCCAACGACCTGTGCAGCTAAAGAGATGTCTGTTCCTGTAAGCATCTGTGCAATGCTCGTTCCGATGCCGTACAGGGTCATTGCAAGTGCATCATCAAGTGCAACGATTGCAATGAGCGTTGTGGTAAGTATGCCCGCAGAACGATACTCCCAGAGAACGTTGATGGTTGATGCGGGATCGGTTGCAGAGGCTATAGCGCCGAACACGATTCCTGCGGCTATTGCCGAGGTCAGGTCTTTGAACAGGAAATACATTATCACCGATATGGGTACGCTTACCAGTATGAATGCGGATAGTCCCTCCGCGAGCAGGATGGAGGAAAACTGCCTGCCGTATTTTTTAAATGTCTCAAACCGGATTTCGCTGCCAACGAGAAATCCTATCACACCGAGGGCAAAAAAGTTCAGGGGAGCAAGAGCTGCGATATCTGCACGAGTTACCAGTTTGAATCCACTTGCTCCGATGATAATCCCCATAACAAGATATCCGAGCACCTGGGGAATGCTCAACCGCCTGACAATAACGGCGCTCAAAATCCCGCCTGAAACGGCGATTCCCAGTATAAGTAATATCCCGGGTTCAGCGAAATGCATAGCATTTTTCCATGTATTAACTGTATTTAACACGTATTGTATATGGTTAGCATAATATAGATTAATTTTCTAAATATTTTAATATTTTTTTTAATTATATCATAGGCAAATGAACTTTTAATTATAAAAGGTCCAACCCGAAACTTGCCTAATGGTTTTTACCGTAACCTCTCATGGATTTTTTTCATTGCAGTAGTATAAAACATTTCAAAATTGTAATGTTCGTGTAATGGGATTGAAAGGTTGGTATTATACAATATCAAAAGATCGTGATTGCTGCAACGGCATTAAAATAAAGGACATAAAAATACCGGCAGGAGGGAGATGGTTTACAGGATCATGCCTTTCAGAAAAGGGCGGTTTGCCACTAATGAGGTACTGGGGGTTGAGGTTGAGGATATTTTCTTGCCGGTAGACTCCAGTAAGGGAGTTACCGATATATCTGGCGTGATCATCAGGAAAGTCGTCCCGGGCAAGACCGCACATCATGCAGGATTGAACTGCGATGATATTATTATTCGCGTGGGAGATGATGCAGTACAGAATGCAGATCAGTTTTGCAATCTCATCGAAAAGGAACTGAGAAAGGGCGAGATCAAACTATTGATAAGAGACCGGGATAGGAGGCAATCCATTACACTGGTATATCTCACCGTCAGGTAAATAAGTCTTCAGGGCTGTCCACACGTATTTTAATACAAAGTTTTTGGGGACTCACACCCAACCGAGAAGATATTTTCATCTTGCAAAAATATTCTTTCCGAAGTAAAGTTATTTCAATGCATAATAAAAAAATGGGGAACGGTTATGACACCTGAAAGAAGAAGAGGGGACGACCGCAGGAGCTGCCAGGAAAGAAGATCCGAGTCAGAAAGGAGAAGTGGGCTTGAGAGAAGGCTTGCTTTCGTTGACATCGACTTTGATATTCGGGCAGGTTCCGACAGACGGTCTGGTACTGATAGAAGACTGTATAATGACCGGCGGTCGATCTCGGATAGACGGGCGCTGCATATCGCCTGATCGAGGATGCTTGGTTTTTCGGCTTCTAAGTAACTTCGAGCAAGTTAGAGTTTGATACTCGGCCGCGAAGTGGCATATCCCGCCAGGGACATACGCCACTTTTAATTACAGGGACAACACAATATGAGTAGGGCCTTTGTAAGTGAATCGAACGATGACTTCATGGGAAGCGACATCCCTGAAGCGAAGTATCCGCTGCCGGAGGGGACGAAGAATTACATGACATCCGATGGAGCGACAAAAATCAGGGATGAGCTCGATGAGCTCTGTAAAGTTAGGAGACCGGAGCTTATTGCTCGAATTTCTTCAGCGGTGACAGATGAAACTGGAGTGTTGCGGGAGAGTGTCCTTCTTGACAGGAGACTGCTCAGAGAGGTTGACCGAAGAATTCAGTACCTGACGAAAATGGTAGACAACCTTGAGATCGTGGAACCGGGGAAACAAGATACGGGTCGAGTGCTTTTCGGCGCGAAAGTAACCGTGCTCGAGGAAAACGGAGGTGAAAAATTATACAGAATCGTCGGAGTAGATGAAAGTGACCCCACAGAGGGTAAGGTGAGCTGGCTTTCACCTTTAGCGAAGGCACTGATCGGAAAGAGGTTGGGTGACGCAGTTGCGGTAAAGGTCCCGGCAGGCGAGATGACCCTCACTATACGGCGAATCGATTACAAATGATAAGGTGAAAAAGAAGTATTCCACTATGTGGTCCAATAGGGCTCCTTCCTTAGGTAACCAGGCACGATAATTTCAATATATAAACGGTTGTATAATCCTTCGGTCAGTTGTGTTATTTTTTTGAGAAGCCCCTTAAGTATTTTCTCCTTGTTGTTCGATTTTACACCAACATTACAAAATTGTAATGTTTATGAAAGGTTATTGTAATTTTTTTTTTGTAAAAATATAAGCAGGGACAGAATATGAAGAAGTAAATCCGGTTTCCACGGCCGCGCCCGGGGAATACCCTATCGGCATTCGCGCCCAAACAGGAAAGTTCATGGGGGAACCTCGTTGAAGGTGGTACTCACGGGTTCGTATGAGCTCAAGATCGGGACCACCTCCGGGCTGCTCTCTCTGGATGCGCGGCCAGGAAAACCGGTAAATCTTTGTAAAAGCAGCTATTCGTTTAGGCCCAGTCGGCAGTTACTCGTTACGTCCGAGATATAGTTTATTGTTGTACCGTCGTGCAGTGTAGTGCAATGTCTTTCCAGCTGCATCCTGCACAATGACACGCTTTGATTTCGTGTTTCCTACTACAAAGCCGACTGCAGGGTTGAGGTTGCTCCCGGCACTGTTCAGTTTGATGATCAGTGTGTCGTCTGTGTCTCGAAACAGCCTGAATTTTGTATTGTTCCGGTCACGCCAGAAATTCCCGAAGGTCGTCAAATCCCCCATCCACCCGCCCAGTTTTGCGACTTTCTTCATAAGCCCCTCCTGGGCCTCGAGCTTGTAGGTTTTGGTGCGCGTATCGGAAGGATGCATCAGTAAAACGGTTATTGCTTCATTATCCATATGCCGGTTTACGATGTCGAACCAGATATTCAATGCTTTGTCTATCGTTCCGGGTTTGAGATACCCCATCGAATCATCGAGTGTGACGGGGATTTCAATAATGCTCGACTCTTTTGAATCGGGGTGACGTTCTTCCAGAGCGTAGAAGGGGAATGCTGAAAGAACGTCGTTTGCGGAGAATGTTGAATCGTATTTATAGCCCGCCTGTTCGAGAACACGTATGAGAATAATCGGATATTCGAGGTCTCCCGCGCGAAAGGACACGGTATTCTGAGCCGGTATGTCCCTGTCCAGAAGCTCTTTGCTCACACGGACTTCGCCCTGTACCGTTTTTTTGTGCTCGGGATCGTATGTCTCAAACGTAACCTTCGGGTCACCCTCCTTAACAGAGGCAAATTTTTTATAGTGGGATACGGTATGCGAGCCTATATCCCAGCCTCTTCGCTTCAACTCTCGTATGGCGTCTACATTTTCCTTGATATTGTAATAGTCGATATCCATCCAGTCGGTAAAGTACTTGGTATTTTCAAAAAAGGTGCTGTTTGTCCCGTATTTTTGTTCAATATCTGCGAACTTCAAGGAATCGACGAACGAACTCTGCGCATCCACATCGTGTGTGAGAATGAGTGCGGTCGGGCGCGCATAGGGTATGGTGCTGATATATACATAGGGTGAGTAACAGGCTTCGTAAATACTTTTAAGCAGAAGCATAATGACATCGGCCGAAGGTTCGAAGCTGTTGACGTATTTTCTCTGGGCCTCGTAGTCGTTTCCTATCTGGGGGAGAAGGACCGATTCAGTATACGACAACCCAAGCAGGTATGCGGCTCCCCGTTCGTAGCTGTTTTTCAGAAAACCGGCAGTTCCGTCTGTAAAAATCGCAAGCGGTATTGCCGTAGACAGCGCATACCCGTGAGACCAGATGACATCATCGTAAAAATGTTTTTCACCGTTTCCGAGAGAAATGGTCTTTTCATGCGGGTGATCGATGTACTGCAGGGATGCATCCTCACCGGTGAATGACATCCGGTAGCGCTTCCTGCTTGCGGTATGTCCGCGTATTCCGAATAACGGATAGAGCCTGTTTCCCACCTCTCCGGCTGATACGAGCATGCCGCCGAATTCAACGTAATCGTACAGAGCATTCATGGGATCAGCGGAAAGTTTATTGTTTGTGAGAGGCCCACCCGTATAGATCACACGGTAGTTGTCAAGGTTCTTTGTGTCTGTGAGTATGTCGTAGGGTATACCGAGTATATCGAAAATGCGTCTGAGCGCACGGAATTCAACAGCACCCGGTGAGTTTCCCGCTGCTGCTCCTACATCGAGCAGGCCTGCTTTAACCTGAAGGCGAAGGTCGTCTGCAGCTTCAGCGTCGGCAGCGGCGTGAGATAGGGTAGACAGGCTCAAGAAAAGGGTAAGAAGTACTGTAGAAAGGGTGGGGTACAGTTTCATAGTCCACCGTCCGTTTTAGTCCAGAACAATACGCCTGATGGTGTACTTTTCAGCATCTCAATAGCTACCACAAACCAGGCGGTGCTCGCAATACTTGGATAGTTGTTGAACTGATAGGGTACTGCTGATGATGCATACCTGAATCCGCCGTTTGTCTGCATCGGCATGATCGATTCGATTATCTCAAGAGCTTTCATCTTTCTGCCTGCTTTTATGTACGCGGCGGCGACACCGAGTGTCCCTTCGCCCCAGACGATATCAAGCTCCCCCCACTGTTTTTCAGGATTATTGTGAAAGTAGAATGCATTGACTTTTTCGTCTTCATATATTGAGCCGCTGTAGTACGGCTTGAAACCGCGCAAATCGCCTATTTCACAGAAAAAGTTTTTCTCAATAGTGTTCAGGCTCTTTTGCGCTTTCAGGTTCTCTCCTATACTGTTGAGAAACAGGGCGCCCCATGACGCACCGTCCAGAGGAAGAGCAGAATCCGCAATCTGATTGCCCTTTACCCCCCTGATAAACTGGCTGCTTTCCTCATCCCACAACCGCATGAGGCCTTGTTTCACCATTTCCGCGGCATCTCCATACGCCTTTTTTCCAGTAAGAATTCCCAGATCCCTGAGGAAGAAGTATATATCAATGTTGTGCTCCATGCTCACCCATTTGACCTCGGTTTTATGAAATTCCTCGACAGGGATTTGCCTGTCAGGGGCTTTCTCATCAGTCTTGATTTTTACATCATACAGTCCCCAGCCGCCGGTGATAAGACCGCATCTCATATCCGAACCAGATCGAATCTGCCGGCGTATTACGTATTCTGCCAGTTTTTCAGCATGTTTCAGATATTCCTGTGCTAGTATGTCGGTTGAAAGAAAGGACTCGTCTTCCTGCAGACGCGTCTCCAGGTAAAAGGTATATGCGTAGCCGACCCATGCAATTGCTCCGGTTCGGATGATCGCACCCTCGTGATCGCCCTCGTTCGGCCAGCTGTTCGCGGTGTTGTATGCGAACCACAGGCTCCCGTCATTTTGCATGAGCCTTCCTATCGCACTGAGTATTCTTTCAGCTTCACGGTAATGTCCGGTCATGGTCATGGCAATCGCTCCCAGTGCATCGTCATATATGAATGAACGGCTGTATATATACTTGTAGGAGGGATCGTCTTCAGGGACAACATAGCTTGTTAACAGCCTTCTTCTGGCAGGGTCTGGATCGGAAACAGTTGTGTTCGGTACGATTCGGCCTTTTATCCACTCAACCGCCTGCTTTTCTGCATCGAGAAGTCCCTGTGGAATTGTGATGTCTGACACCGTTTGATTGTCGGACTCTGTAGGAATCTCCCGACCGTGCCCGGTAAACGGGATGCTAAAAGATATGAGGATTGGTAGTATAAGTGATAACATGGGTTTATAGCGCATATTGTTTATACGGTTAGAATGTTTGTGTTATCCGTACGGATAATGCCGTTCACCGGCGGCATTATGCATTGAATGTCCTGTATTGTTGTAATATAGCACCCTGTATTGTAATGTTCAATATTCGGCCCTACTATTTGTTTAAATAGTGTGGTAAATAATTCTTACAGGATATGGATTAGTGCATTACAATGAACCTAAACCGATTTAGGGTGGGAAAGCAGCACCTTTCCTGAATATTTCAGGCATAAAATCAAGAATAAATCCACCGACGACATCATAATTATTCCTCAATTCATGTATAATTACGGCTTTCTGGATTCGCTGCTTCAGAGTGGATTTCCCTATGTAATTTTAAATCCATGTGTTTTTGATGAAAATATAGGCAAGTGAACTTCCAAACTTTAACAATTAAAACCGGCACTTGCCTAATGGTTTTTACCTCTAGAATGTAATTACAAGTAATTGTAACAGTATAGATAGTCAGCTTTGCATGAAATTCTGGTACAAAATGCCAGAATTCTAATGGATAAAACCATAAATAATATAACGCTTGACCACAATCGTGGAGGCGCCCTTGTTGCAGAACTGTTCATTCAATTACAGTATAAAAATGTAGCACTGATCGGCGGTCCGGTAGACCATTTTGATACAATAGAGAGAGGGAGGGGATTTGTTTCCAGGCTTGCAGAGGAATCTATTGTTGTGCCGGAGCAGGCTCGCTGCTACGGGGATTTTACCGACTATGGGAGCAGGTTTCGAGCTTCAGAGTATCGGAGCCGTCGTGATAGGCGGTACGCCGCTTGTCGGTGGTAGGGGCAGTGTCTGGGGTGCGCTCACCGGTGTTCTTCTGCTTGGTATCATAGCAAACGGTCTCAACCTCCTCCATGTCGAAGCAAGCTGGCAGTACGTTGTAACCGGGTTCGTTATCATTATTGCGGTGATAATCCATGAGCACCGCGCCCGCTAACGTATTTTCGGTATAGCCCACACTTACATGTTACGGAAAATATACCGACAACCGGCGGTATTACTCGCAGTTTTGTATAAAGCTGCTTAATAATCGTTCAATATTCCTATTGCCGCGCGAATGCCGCTCGCCCAGGCGGCGATGATGCCGCGGCTTGTTCCGGCGCCGTCACCTATCGTATACACATCCTTGGCAGCTTGAAAGTAATCGTCTAAAAACTGCGGCTTGTTTGCGTAGAGCTTGATCTCCGGGTAGTACATTATTGTTGATGGATGCATGACACCGGGTACGATCGTGTCGAGAAGCTTCATCGATTTCCATATGACACGAAGTATCTTTGCCGGCATTGCAAGGCTGATGTCTCCGGGAGTACTGCCCATGAGTGTGGGCTCGAAATCGTAAAGGTCTTTGTTGAAGCTTTCCTCCTTCGACCGTTTGCCGAGCCGGAAATCGCCGACCCTCTGCATAATCGGCTTTCTGCCGCCCATGAGCATAACCACCTGCCCCAGCATTTCACCGTAGGTATGCCCGCTTGCAAGCGGCTGCGTGAGCCCGACGGTTTTCAGCAGCGCGAAGTTGACCAGGCCGTTCCCGTTTCTCTTCTCCGAAAAGGCGTGGCCGTTTACGCTGAAATAGTGCTTACCTGATTGGTTCTGGTACTTCTCCTTCACCACAAAGGCCTTGCCGCTGTTCGTACAGAAGGTGCGTGCCCTATCAGGGAAGAGAAACTTGGGATCATAGTAGTCGCGCACGATTGGGTAGTACTCCTCGCGGGTTTCGACACGGATCCCGATATCGACAATGTTGTCAACGTAGGGGATACCGAGTTTGTCCATGATCGTCTGCAGAAAACTGAATCCCTGTCGTCCGGGAGCAAGGATCAGTTTCTTATAGGATATTTCACGCTTATCCGTAATGGCGACATACCGTTCTGCATCGATGTCTTCCATCGTTTCACGAAGAGAAACCTCGATGTCACGTGTTTGTATTTGGGCCATCAGCTCGTTAATAAGAACAATACCTCCGTCTGTGCCCAGGTGAGATTGCTTAATCTCAATCAATTCGACACCGAGTCGTTGGGCCCGCTGCTGGTAAATGGCAATATTGTGCTTCGGCATAATCCGAGGATGAAGATGCTCTTTAACGAGTGTTATCATCTCATCCGCTTTTTTCCTGTCCCAGTATTCGCGCGGAAATCCGATGGGGAACGTGAAATTCATTTTACAGTCGTTTCGAAGCCCGCCGGTTGTCATCCCCTCTTTGTCGAGGAGGAGTATTTTAATCCCCGGATGCCGGTCGGATAGGTGAAATGCAGCGCCCAGCCCTGCAGGGCCGGTTCCGACGATGAGACAGTCGAATGTGTCCATACCGTAAGATATAATTGGCGGTATAGATTCGTCAAAAAAGATACGAAAAAAAAGAATAATTTTAGAACATATACTTTTCCAAATTATCATGTAAATGTATTTTATGGGTTGCTCCCTATTTTTGTTTGCTTGACTTTATACGGGTATGGTATATAATGCCGCCGGGTGATTTGTGGACAAATAAAGCGTATACAACGGTGGCATTGCCCTGACGCGAAACGTCCGGGTAACAAGAGTATTCTTTTTCAGCTGTTGTGCACGTATACTCATGATTTTCGTATTTATGGTTTTATCCATTAAAATTCTGGTTTTTTGTACCAGAATTTTTATGCTCAACTGACTTATTATGTTACAATTACCTATCATTGCATTCTATAGGTAAAAACCATTAGGCAAGTGTCGATTTTAACCTTTTACGTTTGGAAGTTCACTCGCCTATTATTGAATAAACAGATAAGGAAAAGCCTGAATGCGGAATATTATCTGGCACTATCCTGAAACTATGGATGAAACTCGTGATCTTATACAACGGGATGGGACTATTCCTCATGGAGGAGGGACAGGAATACTGAGAATGAGTATGCGCAAGGTACGAGGCCTTATCGACCTTTCCGGCCTCAGGCTCGATTATTACCAAAAAAAGACTAGTACTGTTTATATCGGAGCTGCCATGACTTTCAACAAAGTGGCTTCACACACCGATCGGGAATCAATCCTCAATAGAGCGCTCCGATATTCGGCTTCGACTCCACTCAGAAATAGAATTACAGTTGGCGGCAGTGTCGCGCTTTTTCCCATATGGTCGGACATAATGGGCCCGCTCATCGCGCTCGATGCTGAGGTCTCACTCATTGGAATGCATGAGAGTCGGTTTCCCGTTGTGCGTTACATTACGGAGCCTGACCTGAGGAAAGGAACATTGATAACAGAAATCTCACTGAAAGATGAAGAATGGGTGTCCTATTATTACAGGGAAACCCGAACCGTTTTCGATTATCCTGCCTTTACGGTTACTGTTCTTCTCCGAAAAAAGGAGGAGCTAATCGATGATATGAGAGTCGTGCTGGTCGGCTGCAGAGGAAAGTTCCGACGATTCACCGATATAGAGCGGAAAGTGAAGGGGATGAAACTGTCTGAAGTGAATGCTCATGAGCTGATGAATTCTGTACGGGTGGATTTCAACGGCAAGAAGTTTCTGAGTGGTGAATATTTGAAATACATTGCCGGTGTTCAGGTAGAGCGGGGCCTGGAGCGGGTGCTGGTATGAAGTGACCTGAATCCCCCCTGAGGAATGACCCTGGCGGGACCGAGTTTCAAAAAATAACTTATTTGAAGTTATGTAGAAGTGGCGTATGTCCCTGGCGGGACCGATCCTTGGCAGGACCGGGTATCAAACAGTAACTTGCTCGAAGTTACTTAAAAGAGGGATGGGAGAATGGAAGGTTCTTTCTGTATAAACGGAGAAGAGGTGACGGTATCTTTCCATCCGGAAGACACGCTGCTTGCCGTGCTGAGAAAGTACGGATTTACTGAGGTAAAGGAGGGGTGCAGGGAAGGGGAGTGTGGCTCCTGCGTTGTGCTTCTCGGCGGTGTGCTCGTGAACTCCTGCCAGGTGTTTGCCGCCTCGGTCAGGGATAAAAAAATCACAACGGTAAAAGGTCTGGGCACGATGCATGCACCGCATCCGATACAGACAGCGTTCGTCGAAGTCGGCGCGGTTCAATGCGGGTTTTGCACTCCCGGAATGATCTGTGCCACTTATGCACTTCTTGAGAAAAATCCCGACCCCGATGAAACTGAAATAAGGCAGGCCCTTGATGGAAACCTCTGCCGGTGCACCGGGTACGTGAAGATTATCGAGGCTGTTCGTCTTGCGGCCCGGAGGATGCGTGAAAATGGGTGATGCAGTGAAAAAGGACTTTATGAACATCGGAAAATCTGTGACTAAAATCGATTCACTTTCTCTTGCTGCAGGAGATGCGATATTCACCGATGATATTCATGTCAAAAAGCCACTGCACGCCGCTTTTCTCTACTCACCGCACGCACATGCATTGATAAAAAACATCGTCACATCCGCTGCGGAAAAAATGGATGGCGTCGTCGATGTGCTCAGTTATAAAAATGTCCCGCGTATCCTGCACACGACTGCAGGGCAGGGGTTTCCTGAGCCGTCGCCTTATGACACGGTGCTTTTCGACAGACGCGTGCGTTTTGTCGGCGACAGAGTAGCTCTTGTTGCAGCAGAGGATGAAAGGATGGCAGTTGCAGCGGTTCAGAAGATAGAGGTCGAGTATACTGTGCTGGAACCTCTTTTCGATATAGAGAAGGCTTTCGACAAAGACGCGCCGAAGGTCCACGTTGATGACGAATATGCAAAGATACCCGTTACATACAAACCGGAGAACAACCTGGCCGCAGAAATAAAGATAGGCTTCGGTGATATGGAAAAGGGATTTCACGAGGCGGATTTTATCGAGGAGCATACATATAATACGCACTACGCATCGCACTGCGCAATCGAGCCGCATGCAGTTCTTGCGTACTTCGATGAGATGGGAAGGCTCGTGATTGTCTCGACCACTCAGGTTCCCTTTCATGCCCGGAGAATCGTTTCCGCAGTGTGCGGAATTCCAGTACGCATGATAAGGGTAATAAAACCGAGAATTGGAGGCGGTTTCGGAGGGAAGCAGGAGGTCATTCTCGAGCCCCTTGCAGCTCTGGTTGCATGGCGAAACCGGCGTTCCGTGCGTATTGTTCTATCCCGGCGGGAGGTGTTCATGTCCGGCAGGACAAGGCATGCCATGCGCATCAGGCTGAAAACCGGGGTAAAAAATGAAGGGAGCATTACCGCTCTCGAGATGGATGGCCTGTTGAATGCAGGAGCATACGGGACTCATGCACTTACCGTGCTGTCGAACGTCGGGTCGAAAACACTTCCCATGTTCAACAAGATACAGAACCTGCGTTTTCACGGGCGGTCAGCATATACAAATCTGCCCATAGGCGGGGCGTACAGGGGATACGGTGCGACCCAGGGATACTTCGCGTTCAACCAGCAGGTGGATATAATCGCACGGCGTACCGGGCTTGATGTGCTCGAGTATATCAAAAAGTGGCATATCCGTTCGGGTGAAACATCAAAGGTTTTCGAGGCGCTCGGCGAGGGGAAGGAAGGCGTCTCTCAGACCATTAAATCGTGCAGGCTCGATGAATGTATCGACAGGGGCGCGGACGAGATCGGTTGGTACAAAAAGCGCGGTAAACGGATTCAAAGCGGTCCGGATCTCGTACGCGGTGTGGGCGTGGCCGTGTCCATGCAGGGGTCCGGCATACCGAGAATCGATATGGGAAGCGCATCGATGAAGATGAACGAGGACGGTTCCTTCAACCTCTTCATCGGGGCGACGGATATAGGAACCGGGTCCGACACCATTCTGGCGCAGATAGCGGCGGAAGTACTCCAGGTGCCGACCCAAAATATAATCGTTCTTTCCTCGGATACGGACCTCACACCCTTCGATACGGGAGCGTACGCATCATCTACTACCTATATTTCAGGAAAGGCGGTTGAGAGCTGCGCACGGGAGATTGCGAGGCAGATCACCGGCCGGGCTGCAATGCTGCTCGAAACCAATGAGGACCGGATTTTCTTCCGTGAGGCTGCAGCGGTTGATGAGAAAACAGGAAAAACGGTGTCCTTTGAAGAGATATGCCTGCACTCGCTGTACCAGGATGAACAGTTTCAGATCCAGGCGCAGGCTTCTGCGGTAGTGGATGAATCCCCCCCGCCGTTCATTGCTCAGTTCGCCGAGGTTGAGGTGGACAATAAAACCGGAAGAATAGGGGTTGTCGAGTTCGTCTCCGCGGTCGACTGCGGACAGCAGATAAATCCTCTGCTCGTCGAGGGACAGGTCGAGGGTGCTGCGGTAAACGGAATGAGCTTTGCGCTCTGTGAGGAGTATCTGTTCGATTCGAAGGGACGGATGATGAACCCCCGGTTCTGGGATTACAAGATATACAACGCCGTAGACATCCCGGTTATGAAGACGATTGTGGTGAACTCCTATGAAGAAACAGGCCCGTTTGGAGCGAAGTCTGTCGGGGAGATTGCCATCAACGGCCCGGCACCTGCAATTGCAAATGCGGTCTTCGATGCTCTCGGTGTTCGTATGTTCGATCTGCCAATGACACCTGAACGCGTCTGGATGAGAATGAAGGAGGAAGGCGATATTTGATTATTAGAAACGGAAAGGCCGCCCTCCAGGGAAATGATGATTTCGTGCATGCGGATATCCTCATAGAACATGAAAAGATAGAGGCTGTCGGAACGGGGCTTTCGAAAACGGGGGAACAGGACGAAAACGTCATTGATGCGCGCGGGCTATATATACTGCCCGGAGGTATCGACCCGCATGTTCATTTTGACGATCCGGGTTATACGGAAAGGGAGGACTTTTTTCACGGAAGCTCGGCTGCAGCATCAGGTGGTATTACGACGGTCGTCGATATGCCTGATACATCGGTGCCTCCGGTCATCAGCGCCGAAAATTTTGCGCACAAGCTTTCCGTTATCGAAAAAAAATCGGTTGTGGATTTCGGACTGTACGGCGGGATATCCGGCCAGGCCTTTGAGCAGGGGTTTTCCGGCCTGATGGAGGAGCTTGCCGGTGACGTTCTGGGATTCAAGACCTACTTCATCTCCGGGATGGAGAGCTTTACCCGGCTCGACCATTATCGGTTCAAGCTAGTGCTGGAAAAGGCGACGGAGCTCGGCATTCCGGTACTGCTTCACGCCGAGGATTACGGGTATGTGACCGCTGCAACAGAGACTGCACGGAAAGAGGGTCATGGCCCCGTTCACTACTATAGATCTAGACCTGAAACAGCGGAGATTCTTGCAGTGCTGGCTGCTGATGAGCTCGCGCGCGAGACAGGAGCGCGGGTTCATATCGTCCATATAGGTTCGGCCGATGCGGCGGAGGTTCTGAAAAGGGGGAGGCTCAGTGGTGAAACAGGCCCCCACTACCTGCAGTTCGACCTGGATGATTTCAAGCGGATCGGGGCTCCGCTCAAATGCACACCGCCCGTTAAGAGCCCAGGAAACAAAGAACGGCTCTGGCGCCTTCTTGCTGAAGGAGTGGTGCGCTTTGTCGCCTCGGATCACGCACCATGCCCGGCTAGGGAAAAAAATACCGGTTCTATATGGACCGATTATGCAGGGATGCCCGGAGCCGGCACGATTTTACCCTATATGTTCTCCGAGGGGTATATGAAGGAAAGGCTCAGCCTCAGGAGACTACTCGAAGTAACATCCGGGAATGCGGCTAAATTCTACGGGATTTTCAGCCGCAAAGGCTCTATAGAGCCGGGCAAGGATGCGGATTTGGTGATTATCGACCCCGCAAAGAACTGGCTGGTCAGAGGTGAGGCTTTTCTCTCGAAGGGCAGGATTACGCCGTTTGAGGGGATGGAGTTCAGGGGGAGGGTGATATACACACTGGTGCGGGGCCGGGTGGTGTACTCGGATGGTAGGGGAATTCTCGTTCAGCCCGGGTACGGGAGACATGTTATGAGGGGAAGCCCCTGATCGATACTGCTATGCCGGGGAGCAGGGTTTTTTCCTGATCAGGAGTAGGGGATTTGGAGAAATAGAGCAGGTCCTCCGGATGGTTATAGTAGTGTGAGGTTTTTAGATGCAGCGTTGAGTTGTTTCGGTATTTTCGCCGCACCATGACGAAATATTTACCGCAGATATATACGTTTTATATACAATGAATAGCTTATATTGTGAGAGGAGAGAGTTGTTATGCAGAGCTTTATTGGACGAGACATACTATCATTGAAAAATTTTGAACGGGCCGAGTTTTTCCGTATCTTCGACATCTGCGACAGGCTGCGGCCCCACGCCGAAAACAGGCGGAACGCCGACCTGCTTAAAGAGAAGACCCTTCTTACCGCATTCTATCAGCCGAGCACCCGCACCCGTATGGCCACGGAGGCGGCGATGCACCGGCTGGGCGGGCATGTGCTCGGGTTTTCAGATGCAAAGATGACGCGCGCAGGCGATTTCTACCAGGAATCGATAAAAGACACGGTGCATATGCTCGAGTACTACGGCGACGTCATCGCCATGCGGCATTTTCAGCAGGGTGCGCCTGCAGAGGCAGCCAGATGGGCGAGCGTGCCGGTTATCAACTGCGGGGACGGCTGGGGCGAGCATCCGACACAGGTGCTGACGGACCTGTACACCGTGCTCAGAGAAAAGAGACGCATTGACGGGCTTCATTTCCTGTGTATCGGAGATATGCGGATGCGCACGATGCACTCCAT
>CAZGJW010000005.1:0-48983 GCA_964525675.1 uncultured Spirochaetota bacterium | reverse complement strand
CATGTCGTTCCATCCAATCATTCCCACGCGCGCATGACGAAGCAGTTTCATTGTTCTTGCCGCACGACCGAATTTCACGATACCGTCGACATCCATCGGCGAATCCGGCCCATTGAACAGGTACTTGAACTTGAAGCCCCACCGCTCGAGTGGATACCGAATAGCGGTGGTGCCAGCACCTGCTGCAGGTGAAATAAGCGTATCCCCCTCGGTGAATCCCCCGAAACTGTAGAGAACAACCGGTTGATCGCGAAACTCGAGGAGTAAGCGGGTCACGCCACGGACCTCGATCCAGTTGATGATATTGACAATCAAAAAATCCCATTCTTCAGTTTTTAGTTCACGTATTGCACGCGCCGGTTCTTCACCCTCTCCGAATACGGGATCGGTTCTCACCAGCTCGATTCCCGCATCTTCGAGCTGCTTTTCAGCTCTTACGCTGATTTCTTTAAGCCGACCCGGTTCATAGAACTGCGTTCCGAACGACACATACCCGGCTTTCAACTTTTCCATTTTATTGTTCCTCATTAAATTATTTATCATATTTGACTGATTACAACACTCAATGTGTTAATAATAGAAGGGATTAAAAAAAACATGGTAACAAAAAGTGTATGAAATTGTAAGACTCGTATAAATTAAAATTATGAATATAAAAATATATCTTTAGGAATCGGAGATCCCTTTACTCTTTAATAGCACCGAACGACAGCCCACGGACAAGATACTTTTGCATGAGAATCGCAAAAATGATTACCGGCACAATCATAACTGTAGAAGAAACTCCAAGCATTGAATAATTAATTATGAAATGTTGATAGGTCACATAGGCTGCCCACACAGGAAGAGTTCTACATGAAGAAGTCGTTAATATGGAGGCAAACATATATTCATTCCATGTAAAAATGTAAGTAAGGATCATCACAGATAAAAGGCCTGGTGCAGATAGAGGAATTATTATTCTCAATAGTTCGGTTCGTGGATTGCACCCATCTATTCTTGCTGCTTCCGAAATTTCATTCGGCACTTCTTTGAAAAACCCTTCTAGAAGCCATGTCGCAAGTGGAATATTAAATACAATATATATAAGAATAAGCCCTGGTAGTGTATAAAGTAATCCAATCTTCTTATACACTACAAATATAGGTATAATAACAGCAATTCCAGGGAGCATCCTCATGGCAAGGAACTCAAAAGATAAATTCTTTCTTGTTTTTTCACCCATTTTTAATTTCGCAAGTCCAAAAGCTGCTGGAATAGCAAAAAACATTACGATAACTGTTGAAGTAATAGAAGTAATTAACGAGTTCTTCAGATAATGTAAAAATTTCTGATATTGTACCGCATCTTTCCAGATAGATAGAGAAAGGTTTTTTACTGATACAATCTGATCTGGATCATATATCTGCCCTAAGGTTTTAAAACCTGTAATTATTTGGAAAATGATAGGAGAAAGGAATAAAACAAGAAATATAGCAATGAGAAAATATTTCATATTCATTAAAATTTTATTTGTTTTCACTTTACCTTTTCCTCTCCGATTCATTTTTTATAAAACTAATATTCTTCCCTTATTAGCCTAATAAGAAAAGTTCCTAAAAAAATCATTATAATAAGAATTAAAATTGAAAGTGCAGAACCTACACCGATATTGTATTCTCTAAATGCAATAGTATAATTCCTTATTGTTATTAAATCAGTAGAAAAATCAGGCCCACCTCTTGTCATAATATATACTTTATCAAACTCCTTAAATGTGTCAATAATCCTAATTAATATAGCAAGAAGATAAACATTTCTTAATGTAGGCAACGTTATTTTAAAAAAAATAGGAAACAATCCCGCACCTTCAACCTTTGCTGCTTCATAATATTCAGGTGGAATTGCCATTAAACCAGCAAGAATAATAAGAAACACAAAGGAAGACCACTCCCAAACATCAAGAATTATCATCGTTATTAAAGCTGTTTTTATGTTGCCATACCATATTATTCTTGGTAAGTGTAATAACCGAAAAACCCAATTTACTTGACCTACTGCATCATCAAATATATATCTTCCCATAAGACCAACTGCAATTGGTGTAATAACCATTGGGATGAGAAATAAAGATCTAAAAACATTCCTTCCTCTTTTAATATTTATGAGTAATAGTGCTAATAAAGTTCCTAATATTAACTCGAGTGATACAGATACTGCAGAAAATATTAGTGTTAACTTAAATGAGTTCCAAAAATGCGGGCTAGTAAATATGAAAATATAATTTTTAAATCCAATAAACTTAAAAACAACTTGAGTCTTTGCAAGATTATATTGATGGGCACTAATATAAAGTGAATAAATTAAGGGACCTATCCCGATAAAAAGGATTAAAAACAAAGCAGGAAATACACACCATCTCCATATATGTTTTTCAGAATTATGCTTAATTTTAACGCACTGATAAGTTCCCATTCAAAACTCCCAATTTAAATTGAGGTCTGACTAAAAACTTATAGTCAGACCTTTCAAATTAATACTCCTCTCCATTGATTAACACTCACATTTTTTTACTTCCCGACTTCTTCCCATTTCTTGTTTATTTCGCTCTCAATTTTTTTAAGAGCTTCATCAATAGTTTCATCACCGCTTGCTACAGCAGCCATATGATTTGATAAAATTAGATTTTCCTCCTCATATATTAGGTGTGCAGGTGTAGTAAAGAGATTCTCTGAATACTCGAATTGAGCCTTAAACGTCGGATTTACAGCTATAACTTCAGGGTCTTGATAAGTCGCCTCCCTAACAGGAGAGTGAAGACTTGTCATTGCCATTTCCCGATCAATCTTTGGTGATGATCTCCAAAGCATAAACAAATACGCTATTTCAGGTATATCTGTATTACCGGTAATAAATGATATCCATCCACAATTCATTGTGCTTCTCGGCTTTCCCTTAATTCCTGGGATATGCGCAAATCCCACTTTGTCAGGTCCTGATATTTTAAATTCTGAAGCCGAAGTTTGAATTGGGTACCATGTTGCCCCATATTGGAACGCCATTGCAGATCGACCTGAGCTAAATGATCCAAGTATGGCACCCCAGTCAGTTTGAAGGATTTCCGGCACCATACTTCCAGCGTTTACAACATCAATTAAATCCTTAAAGACTCTTTTTCCGGTAGCGTCGTTAAGGAGACACTTTCCAGCTTCAGGATCAGAAAGATAATCTACATAATGATCTCTCGCCCAATAATTGAGATAACGTGACATATACGTATCACCGGCTGCATATGGAGCAAACATTTCACAACTACCCCAGAAATCAATTTTTCCATCACCATCATTGTCACGGGTAAAAAACTCAGCTAAATCTTTATATGATTTATCCCATGTAAGATTATCAATATCATAAACATAACCATATTTTTCCTGAAATGCTGACTTTTCCTTTGGATCATTTATCATATCAGCCCTGTAGGCCATGATATACATCCCTGGCCAAAAAACAAAACCTCTATGAGTACCATCATCAGCAATACCCCACTCTTCCAATCCTGGTAGCATAGTTTCAAATTTAGGATCCCATTTTTTAATATATGGATCCAAATTGAGCACATTTGGATTTTCTAAAACAGGTTTGTGAATCCATCGGTCATATTGAATAATGTCATAATCAGGCTCACCAGAAGCTAATTCAAGATTTACTTTCTGCGACATTTCAATCGTTGAAAGAGGCTCTGTAAAAACTTTAATTCCTGTTGCCTTTTCCCATATAGGGATAACTTTTAGCAATGCCTGACCAGGTGGATCCCATGTCAGAAGTACGTGTAATTCTATCTTCTTACCTTTCGCCAATGCCTTTGCAATCCTGGTTGCCATCTTATCCATTGGCTCTCCAGGCATAGGACCTAATTCTTTTTCTACAACTGCTTCCTCTTTCATTTCTTCTTTAGCTTTTTCTTTCCCCCCTCCTGCAAACAGAAAGGTAACTGTGAATGTTAAACACAGGAAAGAAAGAATTAATAGTGTTAATTTGCCTTTTCTCATAATCTTCTCCTTTACAAATTTTTTTTTGTGAAAATTTTATAAGCTACCTCTTAATCCAGATTCCACCTCCTTTCAATTTTAAAGTTTTATCGTTATAAAACTATTAAGTTCATTAATTCTTTATATTTACTTCCCACAGGTATAACCCCCATCAACGCTGAAAATCGCTCCGTTAGCATAAGAAGAATCATCACAAGCCAGAAACAGAATAGGTTTGGCTATTTCAATTGGCTCAGCTAACCTGTTTATGACATGCATCTTGTAAACTTCTTTTTTAAACTCTTCAGAAGCATGTTTTTTAAAAAATTCCTTCACCATTTCCGTATAAGTACCTCCTGGAGCAATTGCATTCACCCTGATATGGTAATCAACATAATCCAAGGCCATACTGCGCGTAAAATTAATGATTGCACCCTTTGAGGTAGTATATGCCAATCTGTCTGCCATTCCCATCAGGCCGATGCTTGAGGCAACATTAATAATCGAACCGCCTTTTTTATCTTTTTTCATCAGAGGGATGATATACTTGGTTACCAAAAATGTGCCATATACATTCACATTCATGATTTTCTGAAACTCATCTTCTGATGTTTTTTCAACATTGCCGATAGTATCAATTGCCGCATTGTTCACGAGAATATCAACCCGGCTGAATCTTTTTTCAATTTCAGACGACAGCTTTTTAACCTCAGTTAAATTGGTAATATCAACTTTGCTATAAAAAACCTTTTTTGAATCACCAAATGTATTCCTTATCTTCTTTTCATCAAATCTTTTATGATATATACCAATTATAGAAGCACCTTCTTCAAAAAATAATTTTGCAGTCTCAAACCCAAGTCCAGTTGCTGCTCCTGTAATTACAGCAACTTTATCTTTTAATTTCATAGATTCTCCCAGTTCAAAATAAAGAAAAAGGATTATGATTTCATTTATTTTTATAAAACTCCCTTGCTTTGTTAAGTATATTCTCGATTTCTCTATCCTGATCTTCGGGCAGTTGCAAACATTTGTGGTTGCATAATATATCATCCATTCTTTCTTCAGCAAGCATTAATGCATCCTTTTCCCCTTCTTCTTTCCATTCTTCATAAGGCTTCATATCAGCGGCTTTCGGTAGAAAACCTTCTTTGTCAAAAAAGTTTCGTGTATGCGCAGTGGTGAGAAAATGTCCCGGTATAGGTCCGATCTCCTCTATCAGGTCCGTCGCAAGTGTATCATTGTCGACAACAACACCCTCAATATATTTTCCAACCATACCGGCGACATCATCATCCAGAATCGCCTGCAGAGGATGAAACGCAAGTTCCCCATAAACACCACCAAACAGGTTTGCTACATGACATCCCGATAAGGCGATTATTAAAGAGGTGATTGATTTCTCATAACCATCTTGAAAATCGATCTTCTTTGAGTTCGTCCAGCCTGAATCGGCAAAGGTAGGGATTTGATACTTTCTCCATACCTGTCCGAATGCGCCTATATGAAGACAGGCAGTAATACTGCCGAATACCGGCGAGCCGGAGCGCATATCCATCGGCAAAATTGTATCTTCGACTACCACCTTTGTTCCGGGTTTAACGAGCTGAGCAAGCACAATACCGCCGATCACCTCAGCGTTAAATGATACAAGTGTCCCAGAAATTGTTGCAGGAGACGTTCCTCCCATCATGCAGCCGCTTGCAAAATTAATCGGAAACCCCGCCTCGGCATATCGAATAGTCGATTCACATGCATCGGAGTAATAGGTTAAGGGGGCAGAAGGTAGACCGAGGCCCATAATATCCTGATCTGTAATTTTAGCCATTTCTATATTAAAAACTTCACAGTCATTCTGATACCCTGTCCATTGAACCTTCGTGGAATAGCGCATCTTTGCAGCAACACTCTCCGGAATCGACATTGCAGGGATCACCCCTTCTATTTCAAAATAGGGGGTATATGAACATAGTATGTGAAAATTCTCCAGCGCATCTAAAACAGTAAGAGCTTCTTTATTTTCTTCCCGTGTCGCCTTCCTCACCTCCCATGTTTCCAAATCCAGGATACCCTCGCCAGGCATATCGGAAAAATAGAAGGTGTTACCGCCAATTCTCACGCTGTGCTCAGGGTTCCTGGACTTCATTGTAAAACTGCTCGGACATTTCCTCAGTATTTCCTCCACAATATAGCTGGGAAACCGTACCCTCCTATCTTCAAAATCAACAATACAGTCGTTTTTTTGGAAAATCTTGAGAGCTTTATCACTCTCAAACCTGATCCCAGTCACTTCAAGAACATCCAGTGTCGCTCTGTGAATAGCCTCAACCTGTTCCTCAGTGAGAATATCAATAGGTTTTATATTTCGAGTAAATCCTCTCATCGACATGCTGCTACCCAATTATGCAACATTTTAATCAAAGGTATCCCCCACATATTTCTTCATCAAAATCTTAAAAATCTTAATTTTTCAATAAACCTACTTCAGACAATACAATGATGCGTCACCAAACCATTTGCTACATATCATCCGAGCTTCAGGCTATTTAGCAATTAAGCGTCTTGCTAATTTTACTGCCCCTGTAGCCGTACCGCTGTACCCGTCAGCCCCAATCTCATCTGCAAATTCATTCGTTATCGCCCCTCCCCCAACCATCACCTTCACCTTGCTTCTTATACCCTTCTGCTTCAACAGCTCTATCACTCTGCTCTGTTCAGGCGCCGTTGTTGTTAAAAGCGCAGACATTGCAAGAATGTGGGCATTATTTTCCTTAACAGCCTTGACAAACTCCAAAGCAGTAACATTTATACCAATATCGTGTACTGTAAATCCTTCTGCGGAAAGCAGCGTTGCAACCATTGTTTTCCCTATGCTATGAATATCACCCAAAACCGTACCGATGACTACAGCCCCCAGGCTCTCAACCTTCTTTCCTCTTTTCCTGATTTCTTCCATAATAATTGGCATACCGCCTTCAACAGCATCAGCAGCGCCAACCAGATGTGGTAAAAAAAGCTCCCCTTTTGAAAAACCTTCTCCAATCGTACCGATCACTTCCTTTAATACATCAAACATTTTAAGAGGATCGATATTTACACTGATTCCTTTCTCGGCAAGCTCCGCAACCGCTTTTCTATCGAAGTTCAACACAGCTTCTTTTATTTCCTGAAGAATATTCTCCATACGATTTTCCCCGTAATTAAACCTGAGCGGATTTAATATCGATAGATATATCTTCCACCCAGGAGCTCATACTTATGTAAACCGTATTTGTGGTAATATAAATATTCTATTTCTACGTTCTTTCTTTTTGATCCTACAAAATTAACTATTTTCTCCTTCTCTTCTTTCGAATCGTTAAAATGCGGAATCAGCGTGATACGGACAATGATCTTTTTATTCGATTTAAACAGCTTATCAAGATTGTCTAGGATTATTCTATTTGAGGCACCTGTATATTGCCTTTGTTTAGAATCATCAATGTGTTTTATATCAAACAGCACAAGGTCTGTCTTTTCAAGTAAAAGGGAAAAGGTTTTCCAGTCTGCATAGCCGCATGTCTCAATTGCCGTATGTATATTGTTCCTCCTGCACTCTGTAAGTAATGCCGCGGCAAATTCAGGTTGATACGTCGGTTCTCCTCCTCCAAGAGTAACTCCGCCACCGGAGTGCCTGAAGAAAACCCTATCTTTCTCAATGACATCCATAACCTCATCAACAGTAATCCATTTCCCTGAAAGAGTTCTGGCTCCTGAAGGACATATCTCAATGCATTTTCCACACACAATGCACTTCTTCCTATCGTACACCATGGTGCCGTTTATCATGCTGCTAGCACCGGTATGACAGACGGCCACACAACCGTTACACGCAATACATCTCCTGCTGTTGTACAATATCTGTTGTCCCATCAACTGACCCTCAGGATTTGAACACCATTGACATCTAAGCGGGCATCCCTTAAAAAACACCAGCGTTCTTATCCCGGGGCCATCATGAACCGAAAATCTCTGTATATCAAAGATCAATCCGTATTTTTTATTTTGATCAGATTCCGCCATGAATGGTTCTTGAAATGATATCCTCCTGAACTTCAGGATTTAGCTCAACAAAATATGCACTGTAGCCTGCAACTCTCACCATTAAACCCCTGTAGCGTTCCGGGTCTTTTTGAGCCTTCCTTAAAACTTCATTATCTATTACATTAAACTGAATATGATAGCCCCCCAGGTCATGATACGACCGTATAAGATCTACTATTTTCGCTATATCCTCATCTGTCTCAAGAACCGAGGGACTAAGTCGTATATTCAGGAGCGTACCATTGCCTGCCAGCACGTTATCAATTTTAGTAGCAGATTTTATAACTCCCAACACTCCATGTTTCTCTGAGCCTGCTGCAGGGGAAATTCCTCCGTCCGCCAGTGGCTGGCCAGACTTTCTCCCTTCTGCAGTTGCACCTGTCACCAGCCCAAAAGGTACATTGATAGAAACGGCGAACAGGCCAGGCCTGAATCGATTTCCGAAAGGACCCTTGAATCCCGCAACTTCCTGACAATAGAACTGACCCACCTCACGCGCAATGGCATCAACATAATCATCATCATTCCCATACTTTGGAATATTATTCCATAACTCCAGCCGAAATTCCTCATTGTGGTCAAAATTAGCTTGTAAAATTGTTACAAGATCTTTTAATTCAATTTTTTTTTCTTCATATACAACCTTTTTTACAGCAGCAAGCGAGTTTGCTACATTGGGAAGCCCCACTCCCGTAATACCGACGAAGTTGTACTGTGCCCCTCCTTCTGTAAAATCTCTGCCTTTTTCCATACAGCCGTTTATTAATGAAGAAGTAAAGGGACAGGGATAAAGCTTTGCCTGATACTCTAGAATTGCATTCATTACTATAACTGCATTTTTTACCGCATACGAAACCTGCTGCTTGAAGGCATAGACGATATCATCATAATTCTTCAGATCATCTGGAATTCCTGTTCTTAAACCTATATACTTGTTCTTGATAAAACATCTTCCATCATCCAATGCCAGTTCCAGGCATTTTGCTAAATTAATAAAAACAGCACCGGTGTATGCAGCTGTGTTGCCAGAAGGAGTCAGTTCGACACATCCCACCACTGCATAGTTTCTGGCCTCTTTCAGGCTTATATCGGTATTTCGGATCATAGAAATCGCAGCATTATCCATAAAAAATTTTGGTTTTCCTCTTCCCAGTCGCACCTCCTTCATGGCTTCAAACAGAATACTTCTTGGAGAGCAGTTGTTCACCCTTACGGCTAATTCCGGCTGCAGCAGACCGGTATTCTTATCCGCCTCGATAAGCAAATATGAGAGTTCATTTGTCGCATCATTGCCGTCTTCATCCACTCCGCCCACTATCAAACATAAAGTCATAGAAAATCCCGACCAGTATGAGGCGGAGTCAAAATCCCATAGTATGCTCATTTCCGACAGCTTAACAAACAGGCACTCTATTAATTCAACAGCCTCCTCTTTCGTGAGAATATTATTCTGAATATCATTTTTGTAAAACGGATACATATATTGATCAAATCGGCCGGGAGATACTGCAGTGCAGTTCTGTTCCAGACCAAAAAGCAATAATTGTGCAAAAAACCAGGCCTGAAGCGCCTGTCTGAAGGTTTCCGGTGGATTCTGTGAAATGAATATACAATCTTTAGATATTCTTATTAATTCCTCTGCCCTCTTCTCATCTTTGCAATGTTCTGCCTTTTCCTTCGCCAGGTTTGCATACCTCTCAATCCATTTTTGCACTGCTTTATAAGCGATAATAACTGAAGTAAAAAATATTTTCTTTCGAAAATTCTCCGGAATTGTAAGATCCAATTCATCTGCTATTTTTTCTGCCTGAAAGCAAATCCCGTTGAACCCACAGGTGAGTAACTTTTCATAGTCCACAATAACATGTCCGATACCGTTTCTTAAATACACCTCGGGAGCTACCGGAGTAGTATTAACCTCTCCAAGAGATGCAACACCGTGCTCAATAACTGTCTCCGGTAGTATATCAACAACTCTATCCTCAACGGTTTTGCCCAGCCAGTAAGGAAGAATCTCTTTTGAAAGAAAATCTTTCATTCCATCCAATATAATATGAGTATCCTGCGGCCGCTTATCCGGGGCTTTTAACGGATCGAACAGCTCCCTGTTCAGCCAGTTTGCACTGTATTCGGGCGCCACAACAGAACCGCGTGGTCCGGATGAGTTATTTCCAACGATCAATTCGTCTTCATTGATATAGATTGACATGTTTTCAAGCAGGTGCTTAAGCGCTAAAGCCTTTCTTATCAAAGGGTCTTTCCCTTCACTGTTTCTATACGATTCAGTGATGCAGCGGGCCCGCTCGGTACATATAAACGGCTTTGTTTTAATAGCCCTATCCGTGAGCGTATTGACTCGTTCGGTAACGTTGCATGCATAATCTAGCTGGTACGTCTGAATATTCATAAAATGCAGCCCTATAACAATAATTTACCCGAACCGGTTCCGGTTCCCGCACTAGTGCATTTCAAATCCTCCGGTGACATTTATTGCCTGTCCCGTAATATACGAGGCTTTATCCGATGCAAGAAAGAGCACAAGATCCGCAACATCGTCCGGAGCTTCATATCTCCCCAGAGGAATCATTTTTAAAAAATCCTTTCTCAATACTTCTGTAGCTTTGCCTGTAAGCCTTTTAAGTATTTTAAGCTCCTCATCCATCATATCAGTATCCACAATACCCGGGCAGATAGCGTTGACAGTTATCCCGTTTATTGCAAGCTCTTTCGCAAGAGCCTGTGTAAAACCGATAACTGCAAACTTCGAAGCACAATAGTGTGTGTATCTCGCCTCACCTGTTTTACCCAACTGAGAAGAAACATTGATAATCTTGCCCGACTTCTTCATCATCATATATCCGGCAGCTTCGCGTGAGCATAGAAAAACACCACGGCAATTAACTGCCATTGTACGGTCCCACTGTTCATCGGTTGTATCGATACAATCAACAACGTAAATAATTCCGGCATTGTTAACGAGAATATCGATCTTTCCGAATTTCTCTAAGATCTTCTGAAAAATCTGATGTACAGTTAAGGCATCGGATATATCTCCAGGAGCTTCAAAAGCTCTGCCGCCCGCACTCATGATTTCTTCAGCCACCTTCCGACAGAGGTTCTCCCTGGTCCCATTTATCACAACTGATGCTCCTTCTCGGGCAAAAGCAAGCGCAATTCCCCTGCCAATTCCTCTCGTGCTCCCGGTAACAAGAACAATTTTATCACTGAACATTCTATCTCTCATTTCTCTTGAGTGTTTTACTTCTCCCCCAGCATTTTACAGGTATCGGCCGTACCGGAGGTCTTACTGTAAAAGGAGCAAGCCTTGAAAGAGGGATACCCGTTTCAGCATGAATTATATTTGCTATGAGGTTGTAACAGGTTTTATTTTGACATAACCCCATTCCTGCTCTCGTCATTCTCTTTACCGCATCCAGGTCACGTGCCCCTTCTCGTATAGCCTTTTTGATTTCTCCAAGTGTAACTTCTTCACACCTGCAGATGATTCTATCGTCATCATATTTCATCAGTTCATCATCGATCTTCATTCATCAATCCTTTTAAAGTATCGTACGTCATCGGCGAACTCTTTTGGAATTACAATAGTTACGACATGTGTGCGATCAAAATTCTTCCTGCTCAGTACCTTTTGCACAAACCCCTTACACACGGAATTTCCCGCTCTATCTATCCCGACAATTTTTTCGCCTTGTACAGGAATCGGCAGCTCTTCATACGGTAATGCGATAGAAGCCTCATTTTCAGAATAGGTTTTATCCACGATAAAAATTGCGAGCCCAGGACAAATGGTAATACACTTTGTACATCCGGTACATTTCCCATCAGGATCAATTAGTCTGGGATAGTTTGTGATTGGTTTGCCCACCTTGATCAAATGTCTATCGCATACCGTTTCGCAAGGATTACACGGTATTTCCTCAATACATTCAATGATTGGTACCGGACCTTTACTGAATCTTTCCTCTGATGGATATCCATTGTACTTTTCAATTTTTTCAAGTGTGATAATTCCGTTAGTCTTCTCAAGAAGCGATCTTCTGTATTCCAACTAAAATCCCCTTCAAGCAGCATAATAATGATGAACTATCTTTTCTTTCGATTCCTGGCGATAATCGCCATACGGCCCCAGACGCAGCGCTCTCAATCCTTCCTTCGCTTTATTAATAATTTCTATTCCCTGCTTCTTTACAATCTTTCCCAGTGATATACCAGCAGCTATACCTGCAAGCTTTCCCTCCTCCATTGCAGATGAGGCCTCCTCAATGCCTGCTACATCGCCAGCAACATAAATGCCTTCAATAGACGACTGCATATTTTCATTGTGCAATGGAACAAATCCTCCCAGCTGTGGTAGATAATCAAACTTCATACCGGCCATCCAGCAAAGCTCGGCAAGCGGTCTCAGGCCAACTGCAATGCAGATAAGATCAACATCCAGAATCATCTCACTGCCCTTCAATACCTTAAACGTATCGTCAATTCTGGCTATTTCAGCTTTCCTGACACAGGAATCCCCTTCTGCTCTTGTAATTGTATGGCTAGTAATAATTGGTATTCCCATCCTTACAATTTTTGAAGCATGGACCTGATATCCCCGTACTTCCGGAAGTGCTTCTACCACTGCAATTACCTCCGCACCGGCCTGTAATAATTGATAAGCAACGATCAATCCGACATTACCTGAGCCGATGATAAGCACTTTATTGCCTGGTAATACACGGTTCACATTCACCATTGTCTGTGCTGCTCCCGCCCCCATGATATTCGGCAACGTCCATCCGGGAAAAGAGAGTGAGTTCTCCAATGCACCGGTTGATACAATAATTCTTCGAGCTTCAATCACACTCACCATATTTCCATTGGACAGCCCCAGTTTTAAATCTGGAAACATGCCCCATACAACTGTATTAAGCAACACCTTCACACCATACTTTTGTGTATCTTCCAGCATCATATTTCCGATTTCAAACCCTCTAATTCCTGCAAGATGTTCTTCCGAACCGAAAAATCTGTGTATCTGCTTGAAAAGCTGTCCGCCGGCAGTTCTGTTCTCATCGATGAGCGTTACATCCACACCATTTTTAGCAGCTTCAATAGCCGCACACAATCCAGCTGGCCCTGCTCCGATAATGGCAAGTTCAGTTTTCATCCACCGCCCCTCCAATTTTCCCATATTCCAAGGCCTTCCTGTGTATTTATAACCATATTATCTTCGACAGGAGTCACACACGTTCTCACATTTGGTCTCCCATTAACTTCCATAACACAATCGGTGCACCTCCCAATTGCACAGAATATACCCCTGGGCTCTTTTTTTTTAGATGTATATCGAAAAGTTTTAATCCCTGATGCTACAATAGCTGTAGAAATCATCTCGCCTTCATACGCCTTTATCTTTTTACCATCGACGATTATTATCACCTCTTTTGCAACAGGCAATGGCCCAAGTATGGGATGCTCTTTTATTCTCACTCTAAGCTCCTTTTGTTAGAAAATCATGACATACAGTCAGATCATACGGCTGGGGCCACTGTACTTTTGGTTTACCGGTAAATCTCCCGGGATTCATACGATTAATCGGCAATGAGGTCTTTCCATCACAAATATATTCTGAAGCAATTTTGCCTGATATCGCTGCCCACGACATTCCTGCCGGAAAGCCTGCAACAATAAAGAGGCCTTTTATCCCGGGCATAGGACCTATCGAGGGCATTCCATCTGGTGTAAAACCCATCGTACCCACCCATGATCGTACAATTGACACTTCACTTAGGCCCGGAAAAATTGTAAAAATATACGACATCACTCTTAGTACTTCATCTGCATAAATCGTCTCATCAAAGTAGTTGTAATCCGGCGGCCTTGCAGGCCCCGGGCCTCCTAGGTTATAATTTCCGCTCACGGTCTGGGTGGCGCCATAGGCAAAATCCCCGTTGCACAGCATTTCAAAGGGTTGTGGAGGCAATTCAGGCAGCCTCTCTGTCACCATAGCAAGCTCTCGAACAGGAATAACCTCTATGTCCTCAGTAAGGAGTGATGCCCATCCATTCGTTGCATTCACTACATACGGAGATTCAATGATCCCATCCGAAATCTTAACTCCCTGTACTTCGTTATTCTTTATAACTATTTCTTCGATTTTCGTATGTGTAACGATTTCTGCCCCGAGTTTTTGTGCCTCGAGAGCCTGGGCCCGTGCAAGCAAGAAAGGATTAAGATTGCCGTCGGATTTCCGTAACCTTGAGCCGAATATTACCTCCGGATTTAGATTAGGCATCACTTCAAGTGTTTCTTTCCTGTCCAGCAATTCGATTTCGTCATCTCCCAGGGACCTCTGTATTTCGATAAGCCTTTTAAGATCATTAAACTCACTTTCATCGATAGCAATATCAAGACAGCCGACCTGTCGAAACTCAAAGTCGATTTCAAAATTTTTTTGATACTCCTTCATGATTTTAGTATTTGCCCGTGTAAACTTAAGTCTATAGTCAGTCTTATCAATATTTAGAAACCGTCCATAACAGTGGACAACCATACCTCCACATCGCCCGGTAGCGCCCGCAGCAATATTCCGCATTTCACACAACACCACTTTTTTTCCTCTTAAGGCAAGATGGTATGCTGCTGCTGTACCCACTGCTCCACCGCCGATAACAACAACGTCAGCCTTTTTTAGTACTGTCGCCATTAGCAACCTTCCAGCCTATTAATTATTTCCACACCTTCACCCGCGCCCACTACCTGTTTTGTGCTCTATCAACAATCATTTCAATCTTCCCCTGAGCCCCCTCAGGCAGTTGTAAAGGCTTATGTTCTTCAAGGATTTTTTTTGCCCGCTTACGGGCAAACTCCAACATACCCTTATCCCCAGACCGTTCAAATGCTTCATACCTCCTCCGGTCTACTATTGATGGTATCCAGTGTTCTCTTCTCAAATACTCCTTAGTATGCTTTTCAGTTAAATAACTTTTCCCACTGTGAGTCACTTTACCAATCACATTCATACTGCTTAAAACCGTATCAACAGAAAAGTCTATTCCCTGAAGCACTCTCTGCACATACCCGTACAATTCATTATCAATCACTATTCCCTCAAGTGAGGTTGTCAGTACACTGTTGATTGTGCCTGCCGACGAATATATAAGATTATAGCCGGCCAGGGCCGTTGTTATCACTGTAGCAGCTTTCTCAATTCCACTCTGAATGTCATTCATTTTCGAATCAGTCGTTCCAGCTACACCGCAGCTTGGTATTTCATAATTCCGACACATCTGCGCACTGTATATGTAGTATAAACATCGCTCTGGGCACCCTTCGCTAACATCCCCTGCCCGCATATCCATTACTGTTGGTGCATGTGTATACAATACTGGAGCTCCCGGTTTAACCAATTGTGCCAACATTACGCCAAACATAACCTCTGCATTCTGCTGTATTAACAATCCTGCCAGAGTTACCGGCGCTGTTGCCCCAGAAATCGGATCAGTCTCAACCAGCAACGGTAATCCAAGCTTCGCACACTCAAATAAAACTTCGCAGTTGGTATCACCATAGATAAGTGGACTTTTAAAGCAGCATACAAAACTTACCAGATTACGCTTAAATACTTCCTCTCTGCTCCCTACTGCAGCTTCAAGAATATCAACATGATCCCGAACTTCTTCTGCGCTCTCCGCCTGATTAATAAGATGCTTTCCAGTATTTCTTACCATTCCCTCAAAAGCCTTTATATATAGCCCTTTTTTTGGCAGATCTGATGGCGTAATTGGATTCTGGCAAGACTCAAGGTTATCGAGAACATCCTGTACCAGCACCATTTCTTCAAGGTCCCTGAAACTTCCAGGCCTGTGCTCACCGGTCCACAGATCAATAACATTAACACAATTTCCGCTGCCTGTTGTATGAACATCATTACCACCAACAATAATATCTTTCGAAGGGTCCCTTCCGCCCAGTACAAATCGGCTTGGCGCAAACTTCAAAGCTTTTTCTACCAGCCACTGCGGTACACGTACTATCCCCTCCTGCTCACTCACATCACACCCAGCTTCTTTTAATACTCGTAACGCAGGTTCATATGTAACCTTTACCCCGGTTCCTTCAAGAAGATTCAGACTTTGATGATGCCACTGGAGTATGTCCTCCTTTTTTAGATATTCAAGATACCTCCCTCTCCCGAAATAGTGTGCCATGATTCTTTCCTCCAATTATCGCAGGCTAATTTGTTAATTAAGCCTCCAGCCCGGCATTTATCCCCTATAACTCAATACGGTTCTGTATGTCACCGGTTAAAATTCAAGCAACTCCAACAACTATCAATATCAGGTCACGGTCTTTCCCTTTTTATATAATCCAAGTCTGATTTATTAATCCCTTATTGTTTGATCTACCCAGCTTAATATGTATTGATGATTATTTCATACAGTTACTAATATTCCTTTTGCCGCTGATTCTTCGGCCTTAAATGTGATCTTTAGATTAAAAAGCATATCCTCCTGTTCCTTATTGATGTCTCGTTTTTTATCAAGCTCAGCCAGCAGTGCTTTCAGGTCTTCGACAAATGTATTTACCTTCGATAACTCACCATTGATTTTTTTATCTTTTAAATATATCAGATATCGATTCCCATCAATTTCAACAGAGCCGTTCTTACCACTTACAATGGTCGTGTTGAATGCTTTCCCAGGTATCGGCATACCCCATTGTATGGTTGTACTTGCACCGGTGACATGCTGCATTAAAATCGATGCCGCAGCAATACCTTTTCGACTCGAATTAAAACCACATACTGCTTTTACCTCACCAAATATTCTCCTGAAAATTTGAATCCCATGATAATGAGCTGAGACTATCCAGCCGCCTTGCCTATTATCTTTTACATACCATTTACCCAGGTCTTTATAATTTCCCTTAAAGCCATCGAGGCTGAACCAGGACCCAAGAGCACCAAAGCTCATATATTTGTATCCCATGTACAGGTCGCCCAATTCTTCTTTATATGAGTCGATAAGCCGGTAGTCAGCATCATAATTCATTGTTTGTCCAACATGCAGGAATAAATTCCTCTTATTCGCAATATTAACAAGCTCTTCCGACTGCCGGTACTCAGTTAAAACCAGAGGGTATTCACACATTATATTTCTATTATTTTCAAGGGCGTACTTGACGATTTCATAGTGATATTTATTCGGCACAGATACAGAAATCGTATTTATTTCATCTGAATTACAAATCTCTTCAAGGGTTGAATAATGTTTAATATTTAATTCATGTGCGTATATTTCCGCATGGTGCGGGTTTCTATCGTAAACACCTTTTAGTTTTATTCTCTCGTTGTTAAATTCTTGAATAGCATACCCTCGAATATGTCCTGCGTACCCCGTCCCAACAAGGCCTACAGTAACTTTATAATTCACATATTTTTCCTTTCTTCAGTCCATTCATAACTATCCGCTTCAAAACATAAGGGCTTTCAGAGCGTCATATTTGTAATTCTTCCTTGATGACAATAACGCATTCCGGATTCATTCCACGTACGTGAATTGTCTTTATTTCGAAAAACTCTTTTATTCGTTTATGAGTTTTTCTACAATTCTCACCGCCATTTCTGCATCAGCACCATAACCATCTGCTCCTATATCCTGTGCCCACTGTTCTGATACAGGGGCACCTCCAACTATTATTTTAACCCGACTTCTGAGACCTGCTTTTACTATCTCATCAGCCACGTTTTTTTGTTCTCTCATAGTTGTCGATAGCATTGCGGACAATCCAAGTATTTGAGGTTTTAATAATTTTATTTTCTCTATAAAGGTCATTGCCTTTACATTATTTCCTAGATCAATGATTTCATATCCATTTATTTCAAGCATTGTTGCAACTATTGATTTTCCGATATCGTGGATATCCCCATAAACAGTACCAAGCATAACTTTGCCAGCTTTCTTTTTTTCTATTTTCATTTTTTCCAGTTCAGGATTTAAAATTTTCATAGCACTTCGCATCGCCTCAGCAGCGAGCATAAGATCTGGTAAAAATAATTCACCATTTCCAAATTTTTCTCCTACAATCTTGATTCCTTTGGAAAGACCCTCATCAATGATTTTTATTGGACCTACCCCATTCAATAGAGCCCTTTTCACCAAATCTTCGCATTTTTCACTTTCTCCTTCCTCAACTGAATTGATAATCTCTTGAATAGCAGAATGAATAGACATAAACACCTCTTTTGGGAAGTTAATTACAGCACACGAAAATCTTTGGTAATGTTATCAAAAACAAATAATATTTTATGCTTTTTTTATTATTATTTTGGTAACGTTCTCAACATTTTACACTAGCATTTACATTTGTCAATCTTTTTTTTTAAAATTAATTGTAAAAATTGTTTTTTATATTAAAATAATTTATTATTATAATAAAAATAGTATTTACATTGATAACGTTATCAAATATTGCAAGGAATTTTACTTTATGAACCTTTCAGCAAAAAAAACAATAAATAATAAAGTAACAATAAAAAATATTGCAAAAATTGCCGGTGTATCTGTCTCAACCGTATCAAGAGCACTACGGGATGACCCGAATGCAAATATTAATACAAAAAAGAAAGTCGTAGACATTGCGAAAGAGCTCAATTACTATCCAAATTTTCTTGCAAAAGGCCTCCGGCAAAACAGAACACAAACAATTGGAATAATATTTAATGACCTCAACAATCCATTTTATACTGAAATCTTAAGCGAAATGGGTGAGATTTTAAACAGTAAAAACTACTCTTGCTTTATTAGCTATTCTCATTATGATTTTGATCGTGAAAAAAATAACATAATCTCTCTGCTGTCAAAAAAAGTTGATGGTATAATTATTTCTCCTATTGATGAAAAAAGCGAAAATATTAATATATTGAGTGAGCATGATGTTGAATCCGTCATTATTGATAGCTTTCCGTACTTTCAAAATCACTGTTATGTATACTCTGATCACATAATAGGTTCAAAACTTGCTACCGAGTATCTTATTAATAATGGCCACAGGGATATTCTTCTAATGACAGCTCCCCTTCAGGAGAAGGTCAAAGCAAATCATTTTATAGAAGGCTATCATGATACTTTAAAAAAGCATAACATCGATTTTCGAGAAGAACTCATTGTACAGGCTGGAGAGCTGTCAATTGAAGGAGGGTACACAGTATTTAAGAAGCTTCTTACCGAAAACTTCAATTCAAATATACTACATTTTACAGGAGTAATTACAATTAGTGATTTGCTCGCAATTGGCATTTATAAGGCAGGAAACGAACTAGGATTTAACATACCAGGAAATTACAGCGTTGTGGGATATGATAATATTGAAGTAACAAGTGTACTTTCACCTCCTTTAACAACAATTCATCAACCCAGAAAGAGAATTGGGAAAGAAAGTGTACAGCTTCTTTTACATAATATTGAAAACAAGGAGATAATAATAAAAAATGTCGTATTTGATCCTCATCTTATAATAAGAGGATCCGTTCGAAACATCATCCATTAAAACTTCATAAAATAAAATCACAATTCTAATTTACCAGCATTATATGCACTTTATTTAACTAAATCAAGCATAATTATGATTAATTCAATAATTTAATTGACAGATTCTTATAAAATGATAAGATTACGTGTGAACGAACAGACTGAGACACATACGTTTAATTTATGATAGTACAATGAAAAGAATCGATCAAAGGAAAAACGACATTCTCAAGATGCTCTCCACCAAGGAGAATCTCCGCATCGAGGAGCTTGTGGGCACACTGAATGTATCGGAAGCCACGGTGCGACGAACGCTCAGCGAACTTGAAAAGGATGGTAAGGTTATCAGAACTCACGGGGGGGTGCAGCTTTTTACCAGGCGAAGTCATGACTACCTTTTCGACAACAAGTTCTCTAAAAATCTCGAACAAAAGAGGGCTATCGGCCTGCACGCTTCGAAAATGGTGAATTCGAACGAAGTCATCTTTCTCGATTCCGGCACGACTGTGTACGTTATGGCCGAGTACCTTACGAGAAGGCTCGAGGCAGAGCAGATACGCGGCATTCGGGTGGTGACAAACTCCATCGCTATTGCCGAAAACCTCGGTACACTGTGTGAGGTTATTATTCTCGGCGGGAGGGTTCGTCCCAGACGGAGAGACATATCTGGCCCGATTGTTGAAAAAAACATACAGATGTTCAGAGCGAACAAGGCCTTTATCGGCACGGACGGCATTACCATACGAGATGGGCTGATGACCACTGATGAATATACATCGAAAATCGACGAGGAGATGACAAACAGAAGCGACCAGGTGATTTTGCTTGCGGATTCCTCGAAGTTCAACACTCCATCCTTTGTGTCCTATGCCGGAATCGAAAGCATCGATATCATCGTTACGGACAGCAGGATCAAGAATGAGGTTATCAGGGCGTATCAAAAGTTTAACATACAGATACTGCTTGCACCGGTAGAGGATGAGCCGCCGCATAACGATGAAAACAACATTCACAGCAGTTAATATTAATCATTTAATCAGGAGGTACAAATCATGCCACTGGTGGGGAAAGAGTTCAAAATCGGCCTGCTTGTAACAGCACTACTGGAGGACAGGTATAATAAAACCGGCCATATGCGGGGAGAAGCGAGACGTGTCGCAAAGCTCTACGAAGACAAATTGAAGCCTTTCGGCACCGTGATCAATCCCGGATTCTTCGAGTATGAAAACGAAGCGATCAAGGCAGCCTCGGTTTTAAAACGGGAGGGGGTTGATATCATCGTTATTATCGAGCTTGCCTACCAGAAGGGCCTCATTCCGATGAGGGCTCTGCTCGATTTCGATATTCCCATTATTATCTGGAATACTCAGCTCATCGAGGAGTTCGGAGAGGACGCAGATTTCGATCTCATTATGGTAAACTCGGGGATGGCAGGGCTCCCTGAACTTTCGAGCTCTCTCGTCCGCGCAGGCAAGAATTTCATGATTGTTACCGGGAGTATCAACGATGCCGACGCAATTCAGGAGATGGGTGAATACATCACGGCTGCAAAAGCAGCGTCCCGGCTTAAAAATTCAAAAATCGGAATTATCGGACACCCCTATGAAGGCATGACCGATCTTATGCAGGACAATTTTGCGGTTATGGAGCTTTTCGGATGCAGCTCATGGCCGATTGACCATGACGAGATAATCGACGCCTACATGGATACTGAAGACAGCGAGGCAGAAAAGATAATCGACGACCAGAGGAGCAAGAAAAGAGAAATAGAAGTCGATCACGACATGATGCTCCGTTCAGCAAAACTCGCCGCTGCACTGGAAAAGGTCGTCAAGCAGAACTCGCTTGATGCAGTGGCTGAGTTCGATCAGGTATGGCTTTCCGACGAGCGAATCGGAATTATCCCCTTTTTCGGAACCTCAAGACTTGTTGAGGACCATGTTCCGTTTACCTGTGAAGCTGATGTGCTGCGGGCGATAGCCATGCTCGTGCTGGAGGAAACAGCGGGACATGCGACTTTTCTCGAACACTACATCCTCGACTACAAGCGGAACGTCATGTTCAATTCCCACGACGGTCATGGCAACCCCGGCCTTGCAGACGATAAAAACGGTGCGCGCATCGTGCCGACTATATACTATGAAGGTGTGCACGGATTTGGTGCATCTTTCAACTACTCGTACAAACCGGGCTATTTTACGATTTTCTCTATCGGTAATATCGGCGGCGGTCGGTTTCAATTTATCACCTCACAGGGTAAAAATCTTCAGATGAAGCCGAGAGACATATCCGCACCGCAGACATTATTTCAGTGGGAAGGGAAAAACATCAAGGAGTTTTCCAGGCAATGGCTGTACGCTGCGCCGTCGCATCACCACACCGGTGCATATGGAAAGCTCAACAGCGTGCTCAACAAAACTGCCCGGATGATCGGGCTTGGCTGTGTTACCATCTAACGTATCAGCACACTATACCTTCCCTGTCAAAACGGGACATAACTGCAATAATTTTTCTGAGATGGAGGAATGAACATGGTTGGAAAAGAGATTCGGATGGGTAAGCTTCTGGGAAGCGGCAAGGCGGTTATTGTCGCCGCCGATCACGGTTCATACATGGGACCGTTCGAGGGAATTGACAATCTTCCCGAGCAGATACACGCCTTTAAAAAGGCAGACGCCTTTCTGGTCATGCCGGGCATGGCACAACAGTGCAGTGGATTTTTTTCTCAAAAAGACGCCCCGCTCTGTATAATCAGGATTAATTATGCCACTCATTACGTTAAAGCGTATGAATACAAGAAAGGGTATAACGAGCGGCTTATTTCGGTGAAGCAGGCCGTCGCCCTGGGTGCGGATATGGTAATGGTCTCGCTCCTCTTCTCCGGTAATGACGAGGCAAACACGCGAAACATCACCCAGTTCGGTGAATACGTTGAAGAGGCCAATGCACTCGGGATCCCTCTCGTCGGCGAGTATATCCCTCTCGGCAGTATCGACACATTCAACGATGAGATAGACCGGCTGCTGTTAGGCACACGTGCTGTTGCCGAGTTCGGGGCCGACTGCATCAAAACCGTGTATGTCGATAAGTTCGATTATGTAGTCAGGACCGCGGGAATACCGGTGTTCGGATTGGGCGGCGCAAAAACCGATAAACCGATCGATTCGTTTAAGCTTGCGAAGAATGTTATTTCAAAGAATGCGGCAGGGGTTGTGTTCGGCAGAAATGTTATCTGCGCAAAAGACCCGGTGAAATATCTGGATCTACTTATACAGGTCGTAAAGCACGGTATGAGCCCGGAAGAGGCTCAAAAGTCTTACGGAGGCTGATTTCGTACGGCCAGAAACCGCTCTGGCATACGTAACAGGGAGAATGGACACGGAATGAAATCCAGGGAAAGAATCCTGAAAACCATAAAAGGCGAGATGCCCGACAGGGTGCCTGTGTGCCTGTTTATTCACGATGAAGGTAATTTTCTCAAACAGATCTTTCCAGACCTCGACTTGAGAGACCCGGTTGAATGCAAAAGAAAACTTGTAGATCTGGAACGGAAGCTCGGTGTTGACCTTTTTATACGGCTTCTCCACGGGATATACCCCGATTGGATCGTGTACGGCGGTGTGAACATCGAGGAGCAGGCGGAAAACTGGGAAGTCACAACAAAAAAAATGGAATCCGCCCATTCCATACTGATTAAATCGAAAATACGCACACCGCTCGGCTCACTTGACCAGGAATTTACCATCTCGGAATCATCAGAAGCACCCGGGACATTCTGGTATGCATGCACTAAAAAACCCATCAAGACTGAAAAGGACCTCGACATTATCATAAAATACGAACCTTCAATGCCGGCTGATTTTCCAACGCATGCAAGCACTTTGATCACAAAAACAAAGGATTTCATCGGGGGAGACGGTATTGTATCGGTATGGGTCCCCGGGGCTACGTTCAATCATGCGTCCCTCCTCATAGAACTGAACGATATATACAGCCTCTTTCTCACCGATTTCCCCTTTTACGAAAAGCTCTTGCGCTTCTGCATTGAGCGAACCTTGCCGTTTCTCAAAGCGCTGGCCGAAGCAAGCACCGATTTGTTCTGCCTTGGGGGCAACGTCCCGGGCGGATTTCTTGGTGCGAAAAACTACGAAACCTACGTTCTCCCCTTTGAGAAAAGGTATGTTGACAATGTAAAGGGTCTCGGCGTTATCCCCCTGTACCACAACTGCGGCGATATTATGGCACTTGCAAACTCATATAAAAAACTTGAGGCTGATGTTATAGAGCCTTTTTCACCGCCGCCGCTCGGAGACGGACACCTTGGTGAAGCGAAGAAAATCTCAGGCGCCGCGTACACAATCGTGGGCAACGTCGATCAGGTCAACGTGCTGAAAAAGGGAACGATTGATGATGTAAGGCGGGTGACAAAAGAAACAATTGAAATCGGCAAGCCCGGAGGGCGTTTCATTCTCCAAACGGCTGATTACCTCGAGTACGATACACCGATCGACAATGTTAAGGCCTTTGTAGAGACAGGACTGAAGTACGGAAGCTATTAAGATAAATTAAATGTATATATGTATATGCATATCTGATTAATGCAATCAAATTGAAAATTACAAAGCACTACAATTCAGGATTCACTGGACCAATGTACGTTAGAAATAAATGATGTGATACGGTTAACGTGCATTTAATTTTCCATTTCCATGCGCTTCGATTCCCGGTCAATGATTTCCAGTATATGCTTGAATTCGGCGTTTTTTTCTTCAATGGAAATATCAACCAGAGGTCCCCTGTGTATTGTATGGCCGCTGGCCCCAACGAGCAGCGCATCCTTCTTCTCATCTTCACGACCCATGGAGGGCGTATCGAAATACCCGAAATAGCTCCCGTATCCCACGAGCACGATGCCCTTTCCCTGCGAGCCGTTCATCGCTGAGGGGATGTAGTAGCTGTCATACATCTTTTTTTCATCATTCCAGCCCCATGAATCTGCCTCCCATCCTATCTCCCGGTCACTGATACCCAGGAACAACCCGACACCGCTTTTGATAATTTTGGATATATACTCCGGCCTCAGCTCCGCCGGGCTCAGGTGCCCGTTAATCGCCCGCAAACCCCTTATTTTGAGGATCTGATCGAGAATAAAACCGAAATCACCGCAGCAGTGGTAGTACAATCCTCCGAAAGCATCCGAAATTCTGTTCAGGTAGGGTAGGCCGAATTCTTCATACAGCGCCGGTGATAGGAGAATCGCCTCATCATCGGATATGGATATACCGTCACTGGAATCGACGAGCGGAAAACTGTGAACCGGATAGGCGGGTTTTTTCAGCGATTCGTACTGCATGGAATAAAACTCGATAAAAGCCTCTGTAACCAGGTCCAGTATGTAATGCGCTTCTTTCTTGTTGAGCACACACGCCTGTAAAAAATCCTGGTTGTTCCATATAAGGGAGGCGACGTCGAGCGGACCCTGCGGATCGGTTGCGCCGACCCGCAGCATCCCACCTGATTTTTCTTCAAAGTATTTCAACGTTTCGAGGGTTCTGATATATACATCGTTCTTCAATTCAGGTTTTTTCAGAGAGTAGGCATCCTCCTGGTTTTTCCGAATCAGCGGGTTTTTTATCCAGGGATCACCATTAAAAGGAACCTCTACACTGCAACCGAAGGCCTCTGAAAGCACGGTAACCCCCTCGAAGGGGTCGAGATAGGGAACATAATCAGTATCGTGTTCGAGTGTGAGATTAATATTGGCGAGCTGGAAGATGAGATTTTTCTCCCTGGAAAAAAATACCTCGTGCCTTGGATAAAGCACGGTCTGGCTCATCTGGAGAACCGGCACTCTGTCTATGGATCGAAGGTGGAGTGCATCAGTCACCCGTTTCAAAGAGGCATGAATGCGGGTTTCATTCTTTTGATATAACCGTTCATACTGTTTGAGCAATGCTCCGATATCACTTTTTATACGCACCTAAACGCTACCCTTTCAGACCGGTCATGCTCATGCCCTTGACAAAGTGCCGCTGGAAAAAGGCGTAGATAAGAAGAACCGGGCCGATTACCAGAGTGGATGCGGCCATTGACTCCCCGGGAAACTGCCCTTCGGCCATGGTAAAGTGAGCGAGCAGGAGTGGCAGAGTTTTTAGCTCATTCCGGTTGACAATAACAAGAGGCCATAAAAACTCATCCCATGTCCATAAGAATATGAGTATGCCAAGCACGGCAATTGATGAACGCACCAGTGGTATGACAACCGAGAAATAGATCCTGAAATCCGAGGCCCCGTCGATACGGGCAGCCTCGATGAGGTCATTCGGTATACCGTACATGAACTGCCGCATTAGAAATATGCCGAACGCGTTCATGATAAAGGGGAAGATCAAACCCTGATAGCTGTCGATCCATCCGAACTTGTTCATTAAAATGTAGAGCGGGATCAGCACAATCTGAGGCGGTATCATAACACTCGCAAGCACCAGGAAGAACAGCGCGTCCCTGCCCCTGAATTTCAGTTTCGAAAAGATATACCCCGATGCTGTCGCGGAGAGCAGGACGAAAAATGTGACAGCGGTCGAGAATATAATGCTGTTGATATACCCTCTTCCCATACTGAGCTCGTTGAACACCTTTACGTAATTACGCATTGTCCAGGTCCGCGGGAGCAGGTGAAACTCAACGCTTATCACTTCGAGAGACGGCTTGAATGAGGAAAACACCATCCAGATCATCGGGAAAATCATCATGATGCCGAAACTTAGGAGGATCAGGTGAAGGAAAAACTTCGACATAAACTTTGTTGTCCTGTACCGGTTTAATCGATTCGGTTTTGTCATGTCACTCTCCTTCATCCAGCCCAGTCGGGCGGATTGCTTCCAGGATTGAACCGGCTTCTCGAGAGATAAAACCAAAATTCATCATTTCAGTACTCCCACTTCTGCTGGAATGCCTTGATCTCGAGCAGCACGAGACCGAACAGAATAACGAACATGACCATGGAGATGGTCGCCCCATACCCGAACCTGTTTCCGTAGAATGCAGACAGGTACATGTGGAGGGTTAGTACCATGGTCGAATTGGCAGGTCCACCCGGCGGGCTGCCGGTCATCATGTACACCTGCACGTATACCCGTATGGCATTGATCGAGTAGATTGCCGCAATGAAGACGAGCTGCGGTGTCAGCAGAGGAATCGTTATCCTAAAAAACTGTCGTATCTGCGAGGCGCCGTCGATTCTTGCCGATTCATACAGTGAATCGGGGATTTCATCCATCCCCGCTAGAAAAATAACGGTGCGGATACCGGTATCCCTCCAGACATCCATAACAATAATACAGAGCAGCGCTGTAGAGGTATTCTGCAGAAAAGTCAGGCGGTTGGGGTCGATACCGAACAGCTTCGACAGAACAATTGCAAACAGGCCGATTTTCGGGAAATAGAGCAGCACCCATACCAGTGAAATTGCAACCATCGATGTGACGACAGGCGCGAAGAACATCGCCGTGTACACCTTGCGCATGATTCCTTTTGTTTTATAGATAAGAGCTGCGAAAATAAGTGATGTAAATATACCGGTCGATACCATTACACCGAGGTAGTAAAAATTATGCCATAGGGATTTCCAGAAAACAGGATCATGCACCATGTATACGTAATTCTTGAACCCAACGAATTTATTGACGGTAATAAGATCGGTTCTCCTGAAACTGAGAAAGATATTGTACAGAAAAGGCCACACACCGACAAGCGCGTAGTATATCAAGACAGACAGCGCGACTATCAGTATAAACAGATTAAAAGGGCTCTTTCCTTTCTCCGTCCCCGTTTTCCCTCCCATTTCAAAAGACCCCCTGATCTGAATTCTACTTCTCATATGCAGGCTGCACTCCGCAGGCTGTCGGCCTGCGGAGTGGCGTTCTGCAAACTGATACGATTCTATTCCTTCAGACTACTCGGCTAGCTGCTTTTCCTGGCCTGTAAGATAGTCTGTGAGATACTGTAACATCTCATCAATCGATTTCTTCCCGAGGAACACACTTTCCATCTCAGGATAGATCGACTGTCTGATAAGTATAGGCTCCGGAATCTTCGTGTCAAGTGTATTTACCGCAGGCAGTCCAACCTTCGTTGCAGTAAGTGCGGTCTTGCTGAACTCATTCATCTTATCCGCAGGTCTGCTCTCCAGCTCAGCGATATAGTTCTGGTTGCATACGGCTCCAACCCAGAACGGAGGTTTCTGATAAAACGCGATATCAAAATACTCCTGCGGCTGTGTCATCAGGTCTTTGATAAACATCATCGCGGCATTTCTCTCATCACCCTTGAGCCGCTTTGAAACAAACAGATCGAAGTAGCTGATTACCGATCCCAGAACGAGCTTGTTGCTCGATTTGGGGAAAGGCGGCATGAGGATATAACCGACGTCGAGCTCAGGAAAGTCGGTCATTGAAGCGCCGACATCCCACGGCCCGATAAGAAGCATGGCGCCTAACTTGTTCGGAAACGCAGTGAAGGGATCGCCTGAATGCGGGTCGTACACCTTGTTGTCGACAAACCATTTGAAGGTTTCCATGGCCTTTTTCGCTTCAGGTATGTTGAAGTTCCACTCATGGGTCTGGGGATTGAGCAGCTTATCACGCGCTCCCTGCATCTGAATCATGTCGAGCAGGGTGTTTGCAGATTCGGTGTATGAGAACAGAATCCCGCTACGCTTGATCGAGCCGTCTGAATTATACACCGTGAGCTTCTTGGTCGCCGCCTTCAGGTTGTCCCAGGATTTGATACTGGCGGGGTCTATTCCAGCCTTTTTGAAAAGGTCCTTGTGATAGACAAAACCGAAGGCGTTCGCGCCTGTTGCAACGGGCAGGCCGTGTGCTTCTCCGTCGGAGCCGACAACTCCAATCATTGCAGCCGGATAGATGATCTTCTTGAACTCATCCATACTGAAGAGTGTCGGCGTTATTGGCATAAATAGCTTCGACACGTCTTTGCCATATACCCAGTCACTGTACCCAAACATAAGGGCAGGTTCATTGCCCTGCGCTACCGATGGAATGAGTTTTGCGAAGAGCTCATCGAAGGCAACAGGAATCAGGTTTACCGTGATATTTGCATGTTTTGCATTGAATTTCTTCACATACGCGGTCATCCAGTTTATTCCGCCGGGCCAGTCCTGATGCCAGAAGTCAATCGTTACTTTTGTAGCCGGCTCGGTTACTCCAACAGCCTCCACTCCTGCGCCCTCTTTTTCTTTGCCTGCAAACAGGACAAAGAAAAGCATCAGCGAGAGGAGCACAAGCAACACTTTTGATGCAGCGGTAAATCTCGAATGTCTCATAACATTCCTCCTTAAGTTTATAGTTTTTGTGATGCGTCCTCATTGTACTTTTTTTATTCTTTTTTTGGCCTTTATCACCCCCTTTCACACCTTTTCACGCAGGCACGGGTACCGTAACAAGCATACGGATGTTATAGGATCCCGATACGAAACCTGCTCAATGACCTCATGCACAGCCAAGATACTCGACGAACCGTTTGTACCGATCTGTATACAACCTGACAGTATCATTAACCGGCTTAATAATAGATTTCACTCCCGCGATTTTTACGCTCGCCTCTTCAACAGAGCTAAACAGCCCGCTTCCTACTCCGGCAAGCACCGCCGCCCCTGCGCAGGCAGCCTCCGCTATACGCGGTAGCACCACCTGAATATCACAGGTGTCGGCAACTATCTGCGGCCATACCCTGCTCTTCGACCCGCCGCCGATCATAACCAGCTTTTCAACCTGCACACCGGCATGCCGGATCATCGCCAGATGCCGTTTATTGACATAAGAAACGCCTTCCATGATGGCACGCAGGAAATGTGCCTCCCCATGCACCCCGTCGATTCCCATAAACGCGCCTTTTCCGGAACGGGAGCTCGAAACCGGCACGAAGAAGAGGCCATCCGAACCGGGGTCCGCTCTTGCCGCTGCTTCATCCAGCTTCTCAAATGAGTGTCCTGGCCGCATCACATCCCTGAACCATTTAAGTGAGTTGCCGCCGAAGGGCACGGATGTCATAAGGCCGAACCTGCCGGGCGCGGGATGTATACCCGGGAAAACCGCCTGAGTAATGCCCTGGCTGCCAAGGCTCTTTTTATCGAAATAAAGCCTGTCACAGGTGGCAAGTAAAACCCATGCAGTTCCGCAGGAGAGCACGCAGTCGCCAACAGCAACTGCTCCGGCACCGATGCTCGCGCAGTACTGGTCGTGCGCTCCCGAAACAACGGTCACATCTCCCCCGAGTCCAAGGGTTCGAGACGCTTCGGGGGTAAGCTTTCCCAGCACCTGACCCGACGGCACTATCTCAGGTACGCTATCCCCGGTAAGCCCGGTAACGGATAGGCCCTTTGCCGACCAACCCCTTTTTTCCAGGTCGAGAAACATGGTAAGCGCAAGATTGGTATAGTCTATCGCGAACCTGCCGGTGAGCAGATAGTTGATATAATCAATCGTGGAGGCAAAAAACCGTGCCTTCCGGTACAATTCAGGACGTTTTTCCCTGAACCAGAAAACAACGGGGAGGTTGAGCCCCCCGGTGATGGGCCACCCCGACATCCTGTACAGTTCTTCCCGATTTATCCGCCGAAGCAGTTTGTCCGCGGTTTCTTCGGCACGGGCGTCAAGCCAGCTTACTGCGGGATATACGGCGTTAAATTCCGCATCGAGCAGCACAAGAGCTCCTCCCTGCGTGGAGAGGCTCAATGCCGCAACATCCTTTCCGCATTTGTTACGTGTGGTTACCTCCCGAACCGTATCAACAAGTGCCCGCCACCAGTCATCGGGGTTCTGCTCCACCCATCCTTCATCTGGGTATGACAGTCCATACTCCCTGTCCGAAAGATCCACCATGTCGCCCTTCTCGGAAAAAAGAGCGGTCTTCGTTCCCGCTGTTCCCACATCGATTCCAAGCAGGTATTTCATGGTGCAGTCCTTTGTCTCACATCAAAACAACCGAATTGATTTGGAGCATCTCCGCTAATTTCAGTATATCATCCTGCCGATCACCGCTCGTCATTGCAATATGATGAGTTCCACCTGCAAGTCCATACTCCGTCAGTAACGCCGGAAGCTCCATGTCGGGTTTGAAGTGAAAATAGGGCATGTCGATATCGTCAGACCCGGGTATCTTCTCGCATACCTCGCCGCCGTATACGATCATCTGAAATTGATTATCCTCAAGGATTCCGAGATTCAAAACCGTAACTCGCTGCGGCTTCATATGCGTATCAGCGATAACCGGGTCTAGCGCCTCACCAAACACGAATTTCTTCCTTCGAAGAAACGTCTTCACTCCGAATGCAGGATTCGACTCTCCCATATGCCCCATCACTATTCTCCCGCCGTCAAAATCGGGGCAGAAGGTCTCGGTGAAAACGGTATTTCCGCACAGGTACCGGAGCATCAGCCCGGCGGTTGCGCCGAGAAAATCCCCCTCTCCCGAATACACGAGTCCATCCTCCTGCAGCTTCGAAACGGCAAGAAATGGGAGCGTTCGTATGTCCGGGTTTTCAAGAATGCCCTGGAAATGCATTGTAAACGCGTTTATCCCTAACTCATCTACCACTTTTTTAAGCCCCAGGTATACACGGTTGGATTCCACGTGTATATCAGACGTTACGCCGGGATCTATTTCGTATTTCTTTTTGTCTCCCGAAATCTCTTTGGTGACCTCATCATCACCCACACCCTTGATATACTCAGCCAGTGTATTGAGAGGGATATGCCGCACCTCGGGCCCAAGCCGCGCATGAAGGTATGTGGTGTCAATGCCGAAATCACCCATCCCGTCAAAGGTGTAACCTGCAATACCGATGATCGACTGCTTCAGCATGCTCTTTGCCCGCGCAGCACGCGCCCAGGTTCCTATTTCATTAAACGCATTGGTATCGTCTTTTCTACCGCTCACAAACTGAAACCAGCGCCTGTTTCGTCTGAGCACGTTTGCAAGGTCCATGTACCCGTGTATTCCGTGGTTGAGCATGATATCGTCCATGCTCATCCCCCCGGCCATGGAGCTTTTCGGCGTCGTGCTAAACAAAACAATGGGGATGTTCGTCTCGAGGAGCGGAACAAGCACCGAAATGCTCGTGGCATAGGAGACGAAAACCACCAATATGACATCTGCCTTTTCTGCCTCAAATCCCGTAATTGCAGATTTAACCTCACCCCTGTTCGTGCAGATCGATGCAGTTGTCACCTCGGCAAAATCACCGGTCCGATCCGCAATTTCCCTGATAAAGACAGACTGCCGCGCCTGCATCTCCGGCAGAAACTCTTTGTACATCTCGAGCATAAGGGGAAGAAGTCCGATTCTAGGTGTGCCTGATTCATTCATTCTGTATCTCCTTTACCCGCGTTGACACTATGTATGAGATTGTACCCGTTTTGAAAAAAGAAATCCTGTCTAAATGTCCCGGTCAATCCCAGACGATCACACGCCTTCCTGACAGCCCTGATCTGCTCGTAGATAAAAGAGGTGAACACGAGCTTCCCATGATCGTCTGAAATTGAAAGGTGCCAGGGTTTTGACGTAACATAGGTATACTGGTCGTTTATCTCCACAGATTTGCCGCCGCACAGGGCAATCGGGATATCGGTGCCGTATAGAATCCTCTGTGAATCGAAGTGTGCAAACAGGTACTCAAGCACCTCCCAGTTGTTCAGCATTGCCGTATCGCAGTACACGTTTTGAAGAGGAATGATATTGTCGAGATACCCCACAATGTTTTTCAAGTAGTATGCCCTGCCGATATGGGCGAGGATTATCCTCGTATTCTGATATGTGCGTGCGAGCTGAACTATCTGCTTCTGGTTGATCGGGTCTGCAAGGCGAAGGCCCCGCGGTATATGCAGCATAACAATAAGACCCAGTTTGTCAATCACTTCCATTATACCGGGCGGCAGCATATCGCTTATTTCCACATCACCCACTTTTTTTCCCGTGACGTAGTTCAGATAGGGCTTTACCCCGTAGAATTTCATTGAACGGAGCTCTTCTTCGACCTTTGCTGGGTCTTCATCGGGTCGTATCAGCCGGAAGGGATATACGGTTTCACGTTCCGCTGTTTCAGCCACGTATCGGTTGTTGATATCCGAATTGTACCGGATGTCGGGAAACCCGAATACAACCGCCCTGCACTTTTTCCCCGGATATATTTCCTCACAGTCCTTCATCAGCTCCGGTATCGTGTAGCTTTTAATATGAACACCGGGCAGTTCAACACCGGGATCTCCTTTCGGTATGGCCTCGGCATTGAATACATGGGTATGAAAATCAAAGACCTGTTCAGGTAAAAAATCTCTGATCTCCTCGTCATAGATCTTCCTGTTCGCACGCGCAACAGCCGTTTCTTTCCAGTTCATATCGCATCCTTAATTTTTATACAATTTTTTCGTCTTTCGGTGCTGTCTAGTTCAAACCGTGCTTTTTCGCAGCATCTTCAGGCTTGACACCGTCATTTATCACCGCATTCAACGCATCGATGATCTTTGAAGGATTTTGAGCCATGAAGATATTTCTTCCGAAAATAATCCCCCGCGCACCCTGTTTCACACTGTCGTATGCCTTTCGCAGCACCTCGAGATCGGTGCCTAACTTCTCAGCCCCGATGGTGAACACCGGAACCGGCGTATTCTCGACAACCTCACGAAACCGGTCGCCCGTATAAAAGGTTTTGACCAGGTCTGCTCCGAGCTCGACCATTACCCTCGTCACCCGCTTGACCTTTTTGTGCACCTCCTTCGCCGTCTTCTCTTTGTGCTCGACAACATAGCATTCACCGATAAGCGGAATCCCCAGCCTTTCCTTTTGCCGGACGGCTTCTGAAAAGATGGCAACGTTCTCCGTTTCCATCTCCTCGTCTCCATTCTCAAGAAACAGAGAGCAGATAACCACCTCTCCGCCTGCTTCGACCGCCTCCTCGACGGATGCTGCTATCCTTGTATAGCCCCTGTCGTACCCGAGGGGATAGTAAAAAGCCGAAGTCCAGTTGATCCTCACTACCGGCACCGGTGCATTCTCGCCGACGAACAGGTCCCAGTTTCTCTTGAGCATGAAGCGCGGAAGCAGAAGTGCATCGGTTCCAAGGCAGTTCGTTATCGCCTTTCGCGCGTCCTCGATCCCCGGCTGGTCCCCGTACTCCATCACATGATCGAGCGCTGATATAACGAGGTTTTTCTTTTCTCCAAAAAGTCTTTTCAATCGCAGGTCTTTTCCTGACATAACGTTCTCCTTATCCTATGCAGTTACAAGCTGCACTCCAATTTTTTGAAACTCTGTTATTTGTTGCGGATTCATATTACTGTCTGTAATAATCAGCTCTATATCATTTAAGTCAAACCATTTAACTGTTGATGATTTACCAAACTTTGTTGAGTCGACAAGCAAAATCGATCTTTTTGCATTTTTAAACATCTTGTCTTTAACACTTATTTCATCTGGTGAAAAAACATCACTGATACCACCATCCATTGAAATGCTCAGGGTTGAGAAAAAGAAGAGAGTGCCGTTGAAATCATCGATCGATGTGAGTGCTTGCGGTCCCACGAAACTATTGAAATCCTTGTTGAGCTTTCCGCCTGTTGATACAAAATCGATATTTTTATTCTTGAGAAAAAGTTCAATGACGAGAGCACTGTTCGAAACAACAATCAGGTCCTGGATTGAAGATGCACACAGTGCTTCTGCAAGGTAGTAGGCTGTAGTCGAGTTGTCGAGGAAGATACAGTCACCGTTTCGAACGAATTCCAGAGCCCTCCGAGCGATACGCCGCTTTAAATTGACGTTTATCTTGATCCGGGAATTATACAGTTCGCTTTCTTCTTTAATGGTGACTTTTCCGTAAAACTTGTTTATCCGCCCCTCTCGCTCGAGAGCATTCAAATCGCGGTGTATTGTGGAAATAGATACGGAGAATTTATCAAGCAGCTCTTCAATTGGGCATACTTTTTTTACTTTTATATATTCAAGCACCTGCTCTTTACGCGCATATCTACTCATAATGAGATAATTCTATCAGAAATCATGATACAATCAAGTAAAAAAATGATTAAAAATTAATATTTATCAAATATTTATGTAATTTTATCAAAATATCTGAAATATTGCTTAATGTTCATAACAAAATGATATTACAAGTACGTCTAATGTACATCTATTTTTCAATTATTCGAAACTGGTATATTGAGGCTGCATTTCTATCTGAATCAAGATGTACTGAGAGGAATGAGAGTGTTTTGAGGATTTGGAAAATATGTTAATGAATAAGAAGTCCATTCAGTTTCTCTTACAGATGCTTACGTGCTTTCTCAACAACAGCGTCGATTTCCTTTGCCCTGTCACTGTCAATCTCCCAGAAATCTCCGGAATTGAGCATTTCCCGAACTTTATCATGCGCAGCAGAATACATATCCTTTTCTTTACTTTGCTTTATAGATGTGAAACCCGTTCTGTCCATAATTTGCGGAAACCAGTTTTCCCTGAAATGCTCGAGCGTGTGGGTTTCTGCAATATAATGCCCTCTTATCCCGACCTCACCGATAAGTTGAACCAGCTCCGGCATCATAGTACTCTCACCCATACCGCCAAAATGAGCGTGAATATACCGGCAGAGCTCAATATCTACTAGTGCCTGTTCAATGCTGAAAACAGCGCCGCTATTGATCAATCCGACAGGGTAGCTGTAGCGTCCCGACAGAAATGTCAACAGATATTTCATGACCTTTTCCGCAAGAACCTGAGCATTCGGGTATTTCGCATCACAGTACCCGCTTCCTATCAAATAGTTGAATTTATATAGTTTTTTATGGACCTCTGCAATTGCAATATCCTGCAAAATCGCTTCAGGCGCGCTGAAAGAAACCACACTTGTCTGCATGTCCATTATACCGGAGATAGTACCACCTCCCACAGGTGATTCAGGGCACACGGATTGAATGGCCGTCATAACACCGAGTATTTCAGCATTGCCGACAATAGCATTCCCCAGCTTAGAGACAGGCGCGCTGATACCGGTTATCGGCATCGGTATAATTGTACATGGCAGTTCCCTTTTTGCGAGGGCTAAAAGGATATTACCGGAATGCTCATCAAGAAAGAGCGGGCTTATCGTTTCTTTTGCAGTAACAAGGCAAGGATTTTTATAGTATTCTTCTTTCCCTCCCCGGGCGATTATTCCTATTTCAACAAGATAGTCTATCTCCCTTTCATCCCAGACCTCCATTGACCCGATTTTTCTCGTATTTTTTGCAATCAACGCCGCGGTTTTCACCCTTCGCATTTTCTCATCTATTCTTGCGCCGTTTTTATCCCTGGACAGAACTACCGGATCCCCAACAAAGCTGACTTCCGGGATTTTTTCCCCAATTCTTACATAATTTAATAATTCTTGTTCGCCTGGATCCCGCAGGCTTTGTGACGCCCAGTCCAGATATTTTTCACAACCACCGCTTATTTTCGCCTCGATATAATTTCTTCCGGTAATCTCGGAGGTTACCCCGTTCAGCAGATGCAATTTTTTTCCACTTTTCAGTAATTGTCTGTTATTTTCAATTGCCCGTTCAACTATATGTTCGGGAAACAGTACCCTTTTTGTACTATCATCTACACGTGCCCCTGTTTTTCCGAGGCCCGTAAGAAGTTCTTCAGACTCAATCCTCATCCCGGTTTTTGATAGCACTGCGAGAGAGGCTTCATGCACTTTTTCAATATCTCGCCTGGTCAACAACTCAAAAACAAGCTTCACCTAGCACCCCTTCAGTCAAACCTGGCCCCTTCACCTTCAATAACGCCGATTTCAAGATGCACTTCAAAACTCTGATCTTTTTCGAGGTATACTGCTCTTCCTTTATTTATCTCCTGTAGCCGCCCACCCACACGGCATGTCCCCGGTTCTATCCCCATGACATATGAGCGTTTCTGGTAGTGTCTCCATACTGTGAGGTGGGGAAGTTCCGCTGCTTCATATTTCATATAGACACCTGTCCCTTTGCCGCCGAGATGTGGATTGAACAGCTTGATTTCGCAGGAACCATCCAGAATTTCAGGATAGATGACCGTATCTTCATTTTCATGGGTTGGGCTTTTTATTCCCGTAAAATCTTGTACTAAGTTCCCGTTCCAATCTACCGCTTTTTTAGCTGGCAGGGAGAGTATCGTTTCTTCTGATAATAGGGGAAAACCGAAATTACAGTGATAGAGCAGTAAAACAGGCGTACTGTTGTAACCTCTATTTACTATCCTGTCTTTAATAAGTATTTTCTTGCCACCCAATGCGCTCTCTATCGTTCTCTCCAAGACAAGGTTTTCCTCAGTCGCAGAAATAATTTTACATTTTCCCGATACAATCATTTGATAGTGCTCTTCAGCATCAACAACTTTCCACGACAGCTCCTGCGCGGGCGTGCTGCTGATACGGCCGTGACCGCCGAAATCTTTATTGTCATGGTCCAGCGCATCATCAATACACGGGTCACCAACGTTACCCAGGCCACACGTATGAACCAGACCGCCGTTGAATGATCGGAGCCACTTCCATCCATGAGAATTATAAAGGAAGGGAGAGGTGATGCCTGTGCCGGAGGACCAATCCAGCGGAATACCTTTAAAGTTTGCATTGCATATATTCATGCCCCTATCGGGTACCACACTGTATCTCAGTCCTGAGCCCGTCCATACATCGATGGCAAAAACTCCTCGTTCTGGCCCGTCAAAAAGTGTATACGGCTTTATTCCGGCCACTCGTGAAATATCGGGCATCAAATCCCGCAGCTCTTGGTATGTATATGAGGTTCCAAAAAGCTCTACCCTTTCCTGTTGCATTCTTTAATCCTTTTTGGCTGAAGTTTTATTGTACGACTTCTCCTTACTGGTAATGATGCTCACCGGCGACATTATTCGGACGTGAAACGTCAGAATAGTAATATTTTTTCACCAGATCGATCATAGCCCAAATATTTTCAAGCGGCATCACATCAAGCAAATCACCGCTATCCGATGACGGAATATATCCTCCTCCCGGAGCAGCAATATCTAAATCTTTACGCACCTCTCGTTCTACATCTTCTGGGGTACTCCCGCTTAAAACCTGATTGTCAACGCCTCCAATCAAACATATCTTTCTACCATATTTTTCTTTTATCTCTTTTAAATCCATATTTGCATTTTTTTCTATAGGATTAAGCGCATTTATTCCGGTATCAACTAAGTCATCTAAGATTAAATTGAGATTGCCGTCACTATGAAAAATTACGGGAACTCCTCTTTTTCTAATTTCTTGTATTAACTCCGCAATATAAGGAAGAGAATATTTTCTAAAATCAGAGGGGGAAAGGAATGGCCCGGAATGATATGCAATATCATCGGCAACGCATACTGCATCAACTCCGGCTTCTATAACCCTTTTAGCCGCTTCAATGAGAAACTCATTGACCACTTTATGCAGATCGCGTATCAAATCCGGATCATCGTATAAAGTAAGGCCAAGTGTTTCCAAACCCATCAGGTAATAAACCATACTGAAAGGACCCAGGATCCCTCCAACCACTGCAATTTTCTTTTGTGTTCGTTTTAGTGCAGCTTTAATATCATCAAGACGGTCATCTATTGTGGGATCAGGAATTTTCATTTTCCTGAAATCACCTCTTGTCTTTATTGGGTAGTCTATTGGTGAGGTGCCAGGCCATGAATACCCCGTATCCTTCCAGGTCGTTCCCCATTCATCAATACTGATATCTCCTTCAATATACCCGGAGTAACCACCAAACGGAACCCATACCGCATCATATCCCAACTTAAATGTACATTCAACTGCCCCCTCACCGTCATATGCAGAAGGTCGTCGGCCAATCAAATGTTCCCAGAGATTCTGACTGTCTAGAAAATCAAATAAAGGAACTCGATCCGGTTTCTTTACATTTAAAGCTATTAGAAATCTTTCCTTCGATGTCATCTCCTGCTCCTTCACACGCCGATGCCTCATCACAACCACTCAACAAAAATCCCACTCACCGGCTGTATTTTCCGGACGCAAGGCATCCGAATCACAACCGATTGCACACTTCTATCGTATTATCCGGTGGCCCAGTACACAATCTTATCGCTTATATTTTCCCTTATATTTATGGGATAATTTCTAAACTTTTCAGCTGCCCAATAATAAGCAATTGTATTGTCAACGGCCCTTTCAGTAGCCTGTATTGTATGATTAGAACAAAGAATAAGACCGCCCCCTGGCCCTAATGTAGAAATGACATTTCTCACCTCTCTGGCAACATCAACAGCAGCGCCGATTGACATGACATTCCTGGTATCGACATTTCCCCAGAATGTTAATTTGTTTCCATATTTTTTCTTTATCTTTGGGACATCATTTACATCCGGTTGAAGTGGATTTAGTATATCGACCCCTATTTCAACAAGATCATCAAGCGCCCATTCAACATTTCCATCAGTATGAAAAGCTATTTTAATATCTTTATTTATTTTTTTTACCTCATGAATCATAAAAGCATACCTAGGTTTTATTAATTCTCTAAACATTTCTGGTGAAATAAATGGACCATTTTCATCACCAATGTCATCTCCCCACCATATTATATCAACACCCATCTCGACTAATTTTTTAGATACCTCAAGGGAGTAATTCATAGTTCTGTCTAAAAGCTCAATTACAAAATCCCTGTTCTGATATAAGTCCACTAAAAATTGTTCAAGCCCTCTCAGGTACCAGGAAGCTTCCCACATAGTGCAGGCGACACTCCCAAGAATTGCATATTCTTTCCCTTCGCTTTCAATTAATTTCTTATAAACCTCCAGATTTTCTTTTTCTGTAACAAGCGGGTCGGCCCATTTATAGTTACTGTAATTTTTAATATCAGCAAGCGGGTGCTCGGCAAACTCACAATAGGAGCCATATTGCTGAGACTTTTTTCTCCATTTTATGCCCCATGGATCCTGATATAAATTCCCCTCTATTTTTCTTTCCTCTTTAAAAATTGAATTAAATCCATCACAAAATCCTACATCGGTGTACAACAAATCGTGACCCAGAGCTTTTGCCAGCGCAAATCTGTCGTTTTCTAAATCAAGATTTAGAAATTTCACTATACTACTTGCGACTTCCGGTGCCATCCAACTATCAAGCGGTACTTTATCAGGCTCTTCATGATTTATTGCTGTTAATACTCTTTCCCTGGAATTCATCCTTTTAACCTTTAAAAATATATTTTCTACGAATTTAAAAATTGTTAATAGGCAAGATCATCTAAAGAAGCTTATTGAATAAACATTTCTGAAAAATGGATTGAGTCTAGGATATCTCTTTTCTCTTTTGGTCAAAATAAACGGCGACAATAAGGATGATGCCCCTGACGACATGCTGCCAGAAGGGATCCACATCCATGATAATCAAACCATTGGCCATTACACCCATGAGAAGAACCCCGATTATTGTCCCAAGAAGATGCCCCTCACCGCCGGAAAGACTCGTTCCGCCTAAAATCGTTGATGCAATTACCTCAAGCTCAAATCCCGCAGCAGACCTCGGCTGTCCTGAATTGAGACGGCCGGCCAGGATGATACCGGCAAGAGCTGCCGTCATCCCGGAAACGATAAAAGTAATGTACTTAATTTTATCAGTATTAATCCCTGATCTGATTGCTGCCTCGTTACTGCCTCCTGTTGCGTACACATAAATACCGAACGTTGTACGGTTCATTAAATAATACGCCAGCAGATAGAGCCCAAAGGTAACAACTACGGGAAACGGCACAGGGCCAATATATCCCGTACCAAGCCAGTTCATGGCATGCACCTTAAGGGGAATCGACCGTGCCTGGCTCAGTATATACACCAGTCCGAAGAGAATCGACATTGTGCCGAGAGTAGCTATAAGGGAGTTAACCCGCATGTTAACAACGATAAACCCGTTTATCAACCCAACAAGCGCACCCACACCCAATCCGGCAATAAGGCCGATAATCATCGAATTTGAAATATTTGCAAAATAAACAGATACAATTCCCACCATCGAAACAAGACGCCCGATTGACAGGTCGACATTTCCGCCTACCAGTATCATAGTACAGCCTATTGCCGCAATTGCTGTCATTGATGAGTGAAGCAGAATGTTGAAGAGATTGATGCTGCTGAGAAAAACCCAGTCACCCCGTACAACATGGGATGTGATTGCAATGATAATGAATACTCCTATGAAAGCCATAAAGAGCCCTAATTGCTCAAATCCGCCAAGGCGTCTTTTTTTTCTTTCCGATATATCTTTAGATATCAGTTTTTTATTCCCGGGTTCTTTCCCTTCAAACCTGGATATGCCTTGATGTTTTCTATTGCCGTTCATAATTCATTAATCTCCCTCAGTGTTCAACGATGAGCCTTACTATTTCTCGGTTCGTGGTCTCAGAAACAAGCCTATCTCCGACGACCTTGCCTCTACTGAGAATCACAATTCTGTCAACGACCTGAAAAACCTCTTCGAGGTTGTGGCTTATATATATACTCGAGATGCCCTGTCCTTTAAGTCGTTTTACAAGCTCAATGACATGGGGCCGTTCCTTAACTGAGATTGCTGCCGTCGGCTCATCAAGGATCAGCATCTTCGGGGTTTCTATCATGGTCTTCCCGATTGCCACCGCCTGGCGCTGTCCGCCGGATAGTTTTCTCACTTTTTTTCTTATAAATCCGGAATCCGTCCGGATACCCAGGCGCTTCAGAATATCGGCTGTTACATTATCCATTTCTCTGGAATCATACAATCCAAAAGCCCCGCCCAGCCCCTTGCGGCGAAACTCCCTGCCGAGAAACATATTCCGTACGACATTGAGCTGGTCTACAAGCGCAAGGTCTTGATAAATCGTTTGTATGCCAAGCTCTATTGCCTTATGTGGATTTTCAATATACACCCGTTCCCCATCTATATAGATCGATCCCTCATCAGCCTGATGCACACCGGAAAGAATCTTTATCAACGTTGATTTTCCCGCCCCGTTATCACCGACAAGCCCGACAATTTCCGAAGGATTCACCGTGAAATCCACGGACTGTAATGCTTCAACTCCGCCGAAATGCTTGGTAATGTTTTCCATCTTTACCACCGGAACGGCCATTAAACCCTCCTCATAATTAATAGAGAGCAGGTGCCTTCCGGCACCTGCTCTGGTTTAAAAGTTATTCATTTTTATCCCACCAGGATGACCTCTTCGGTGGCTTAATGCTGCTTGCTTTATCAAAATCAAGCACCAGCTGATCACCTTTCCATGAATAGTATACCTGCGTTTCAGGTGTAACAGCCACTGTCGGCGTATACTGAATCTCGGGAACCTTTTTCCCCTGATGGATATCGTATGCCGCCTGAACAAGTCCGTATCCCACCATCTGCGGAAACATACAGATAGCAACTTTCAGAGGATGCTGGGGATCTTCAAGCGCCTTCATTGCAGGCGGGCCTTCAAACCCGCAGGTTGCAATGAGAAACTTTTTCGGATTCGTGTTCATACCGACAGCCTTTGCAGCTTCATAGGCACCGAGGGAAGAATCATCGTTGATGCCGAACACTACATTGATATCCCTGTGTGCAGTAAATGCATCAGTCGAAACTTTGAGCGCCTGGTCAATCATACCCCCTCCATCAACCTTTGCAACAATTTCATAGGGATAACCGACCTTTTCAAATCCGTCGACAAATCCATCGACACGAGCACGGCAGGCTACCTCGAAGGGAAGGCCGACCAGAAGAATTTTTGCTTTTTGTCCATTGAAGTTCTTCTTTACATACTTGGCCGCCTCCTCCCCACCGTAGTATCCGGACCAGTAATCCTCGATACCGACATACGTGTCTGCACCCTCAACAACGAAACCTTCGGTTACCACAGGTATATTGGCAGCTTTTGCCTTCTGAATAACCGTTCCTATTGCATTGGGGTCAACAGGAGTTATTACAAGAACATCGACCTTCTGGGCAATGAAGTTTTCAGCCTCAGAGATATTCTTGTTCTGATCCAGGTTCGAATCCGCAACTTTTAGCTCGGCACCTACCTGTGCAGCCTTTTCCTTCATACCTGCAATGATGTTCTGATACCACTGATGGGACATGTAGTTACACACGTATCCAATGGTAAATTTTCCTTTCTCTGCTTTACCTGCCTCCTTGGTTCCTCCCGCATAGAGAAACGAAACCATAAACAGGAAGGATGCGGCAATTACAGCAATTTTAATAATTTGTTTCTTCATAATCATTCTCCTTATTTTATAAAATAATTTTAAGATAAAACAATCCAAAAACCATATATGGTTAGACCACCTCCTTTCGCAATGGAGAAATACTGAAGAAATTTTATCCGCCTCCTGATGTCTTTCAAAAAAATCAAGCCATAATGAACAAGCGAGGCTGCACAGCATTTATCCCCTATATTTTCTGCATCTGCTTCTTATGTGTTGATATAGTGTACACCGAGCATACCGCATAATACTTCAAGCTCTTCTTTTACATCACCAAACACCAGTGCGTAATGATTCGATACAAGTTCTTTCACAAACTCATTTGAATCCCCATCCAGAACGATATCAGTCCCTGGAAACGGCGGACACCCCACTTCATTCCATTCGCTCTTTTGTACTGAGAACCCCGCCGCGACATGCATCTTTAATCCGACTCCGTCTCTTGCAATTCGCGCGATAGTAACCCTGCCATTCTTGAGCTCAGAAGTGTTCAGTACTCCATTAAATGATTCCCAACCCCATCTGTCAATTCTGCACCGTCCTTTCTCCGACATCAAGAACGGGGCAAACCCACATGCCGCTGCAAGGACTTTCCCCTCTGATACATCGTGAATGTCTACATATGAAACAATTCTGCTGGAAATGTAGTGGAGGATCAACTGCGTCAGCACTGTTAAAATATCTCCCTCACATGAAGCTGTTACTTCATTACCCAGTAACGAGAGAGCCACACAGGGAGTATACTTGAACAATTGAGATAATTCATACTGGCACTTAACCGAGAGTGCATCAAGCTCATTTTCTTCAATGAGCCTTTTAAACGCGAGGTACATCTTCGATGACAGCATAAGATCTTCATCGCAAATGTCATCAGGGACTTCAGCGATCTCTTTTATCGTACTGTTTATCTTATGTGCTTCAGCATCCGTAATGTCTTCCATCTTTTTAATAATTTGATATTGATCAAGATGCACTATCTCCGGGCCGAATTTCTTTTTCATCGTTATATGATCGAATGTTCCCGTGTACATCCCCAAAGCCGTGTACCCGGCAAGGCCGATTCTCGCGTTTTTTAATTTTCGAACTGCTTTTGCGGCCCGATAAATCATTTCAATTTCTGACAAAACATTTTCATCATCCGGAGGTCCGTAAATGAACTCAAAGGGAACTTCAAAGTCTTCAAGGCTCTGCCTTACGACACCTGCCGCTACGAATGCGCCAAGTGTCTGCCTTTTTCCATTTTCCTGTATCATTTTGTGGCTCCAGAGAACCAGGGGGCTTCCAAAGTATTCCCTGAGCGAATCAATAAGATGCGGGGCTTCGATCCATGACACAATGAGTGCAACAACGAGATCGGGGTTCTCATTTCGGATTGCATCTTTCGCCTTTTGAGCTTCTTTTCTCCCGGATACCGGGTTAATGAAAACTGGAGACAATTTATTCAGCAGTTGTTTTGAACGTTCTACCTGATCAGCAATAATCTTTTCGGGATAGTATGGGTAACAAAAGGGTATGACCAGAAGTTTTCCCTTCACAAAACTCTCCTTTTGGAAACGCGCTCCATACATCTCTGCTTCGTATTCTGAAATGGGTAAAGGCTTTTTACCGGTTTTACATACTACCAAAAAGCAGCCTAAGAATATTTCGCAATAAACTTCGCTATTCTTTCGTCATCAAAAATGCTGTCGCTTATAATATCAGGTTTTGAGCACTCGAGTATGAGGCTGTTCTCCAGCCCCATAAAACGATGCCTCGTATTCTGTGGCATGATCTTGATGTCACCCTGGTTCATTACAACCGTTTCCCCGGCAGTCTCCATCTCTACCTTCCCCTTCATTAAATAAAATGTCTCATGCTTGATTTTATGGTAGTGCATAGGACATGTCTGCTGCTTTAATATAAAAATGAATTTTCCGCAGTAGCCTTCCTCTACGTTATTATTAATATCAAATTCGATTTCGCCGATTTTATAAAAATCGTGTAGCCCGAAGTGAAATGCGCATGCCGGAACATCGGGAAGCGTCAAACCCCACCTGGCAAAATTATTTCTACATTCGTTGACAGCTTTTTCCTTTTCATCGCCCGCCAGCTCCAGATCGGCATTCTCCATAGCTCAACCCTCCTCACCTATTCTCTTTGTTGAATCCCTTTCACAAAGCACAGGGGAAACAAGTATCTTACTGTATTCAATTTCCTCATTATTGATAAGCTGTAAAAGTCTCTTAACGGCAAGCGTACCAATCGTTCTCTTTCTCACATGCATGGTTGATAATCGTGGAATGACCTCATCTGCCAGATCAATATCATCAAATCCAAGTACGCATATATCATCAGGTATTTTCAAATTCTTCTCCTTGATCGCCTCCATCGCTCCTATCGCAACAATATCGTTTACCGCAAAAACAGCAGTGGGATAATCAACGGCATTTTCAAGAAACTTTTTCATAGCACTATAGGCACCTTTTATACTGAAATCACAATCCATAATGAGTTTTTCATCATCATCGAGGCCGAACAATTGGATAGCCCTTCTGTAACCGATAAAGCGGTCATGGCTTCCTATTTCTCTTACATCTCCCTTTAAATACGCGATTCTTTTGTGGCCAAGGCCGGCCAGGTACCGCATTCCTTTGATTATTCCGTCAATATTATCAATTAATACTGAACTGATGTCTTCGGTCGGCAGATAGTAATCCACCAGGACAATTGGGATCCCCAGTTTTTTTACTTCAATTATAAAATCATCGTGATAACAGCTTGTAATGATCATCCCGGCGAGGTCTTTCGCATTTATTTTCATCAACGAAAACTCTTCCGGATCCAGAGAATTAAATCGGAAGATAAGATTGTTTTTTTTCACCTCTTCCTCTATGCCCTCAATAACCCTGTTATAAAAGTGGCTGGTAAGGTGGAAAAACCTTTTGTCTATTACATAGGAAATATTCCTGCCTGTTAGTCTGCGTCTTTTATAATTGTTTTCATGGGCGATGCCTATTATTCGAATCTTCACATCATTCGATATGGTTGACTCATTGTTGAGCGCCCGGGAAACAGTGGATATATCCACCCCGGCGATCCGTGCGATTTCTTTCATGGTAATGGACATGCCACAAATCCTTTAAAACTTACGTCTCTGAAAAAGTCTTCCCATCACTGAGTAATCTCTTCTGTTCGGTACATACAATACCGAGTAATTGAAAATCGTTACACCTGCTCTCCTCTGAAAACAGGCATGAGTTGTTCATAAGTATCAATAAAGGTTCTGTACCCCTTTCTGTAATAATCTCTAACTACCGGTGTATATACCCTTTTCATTCTCACATTCTTTTTCGCCGCTTCTTCAATGCTTTTGAAATACCCCTTCTCGACCGCCGAAAGTATCGCAGCTCCTAAAGAAATCGCCTCTTTATATTCAGGGACCATAATCTTTTTTTCAGTAATATCAGCCTTAATCTGGTTCCACACATTTGACTTGGATCCCCCGCCGATGGAAATGAGGCTTGTAGTCTTTACATCCAAATGTTCAAGAAATTTAATGTTCTTTTTTAAAAGGTAGGCCACTCCCTCCATGACAGCTCGTGCGAGGTCAGCCTTTGTGTGCGTTATATGTAAGCCATAAAACACGCCTCTTGCATTTATTTCGTACTCGGGCGAGTTCGTGCCTGTCAGATAGGGCAGAAAAATAACATCATTGCCTTTATTTATCGATGTTTCAATTTCTCTATTAATATCTTCAAAGGATCTGTCTTCATAAAAATTATTCTTAAACCATTCAAGGCTAATCCCTCCGCTTTCACAGACCGGCATTAGAATATACGTGTTTTTTAATACGCCGTAATGGTGTGGTATCATGTACTCATCACGTAGCGTCGATTCTCGTGTCATCGTTGCAATGGCAAGAACTGTTCCAGTGGTTTCACTTACCACGCCCTCCCTCACATTTCCCGAACCGACCATACCGGAAAAATGATCAAGGGCGCCTGCGTTGACTGTAACACTCTTCTGAAATCCAAGCTCATTCGAAACCTGGTTTGTTACCCTGCCTGCAGAAGAACCAGGTTCAATAAGCTCGGGAAGCTGTTCCATTTTTACCCCGGCAAATTCCAGTATTTCGTCCCAGTACTTCTTATTCATCACATCAAAATAGTAGGAGAAGTTATAAATCGTGCACTCTCCAAAAAGGTTTCCAGTCAACCTGTATATGATGTAATCTTTCAGCAGCAAGTATTTGCCTGCTTTCCGGAACACATCACTTTCATTCTCCCGTAGCCAGAGGATCTTGGTAATCGGCCATGTTGGAATGATATCCGGCTGTCCGGTTACACGGTACCCCTCTCTTTGCTTGAATTCTCTTTTAAGCAATTCGCATTCTTTTACAGACCTGTTGTCCATCCACGATATTCCGTTTCTCAACGGGCGGTTTTTGCCGTCGATAACTACTAAAGATTCCGCCTGTCCTGTGAGAGAGATATCGACGATATGCTTCGGATCGATACCTGCGTCGGCAGTAATACTCTTAATTATTTTCCTGCACGAGCCCCAGCAGTCATCCGCATTAAACTCAACCATACTATCCGAGGTTATATACTGCACCGGTGTATGCGAAACAGCGACTTCATCAAGTTTCGAGCTGTAAATACCGGCTTTGATGTTCGTCGTACCCAGATCAAGAGTCAGGATATAGTCAGCCATCAAGCTCAATTCCTTGCAAAATATTTACGTATTTTTTGCATAATTTATCTATGCAATTTGCATGATTTTAGAAGAAAATGAGGGTTCTGTCAAGAGAATTTTTTACGTGTTTTTCAGGAACTTTTTTTGAAGAAACCTGAGCCCATTTTGAAAGGCCCTGAGATGATTTTCCGAGGCAGCCTTCAGTCTCTCAAAGACATCACGGACATCATCGGGAATATCCCGGTCGAGGAACGATTCGTACATGGTTATGTTGTCGATTTCAGCCTGCACCCCGATTTCAAAAGCTGTTTTCAAATCCTTCGGCATGACAACATGCTCCGATGCAGTATCCGCAGGGGCTATATATCCATAGGTTTCAAAAAGCGGAAGCAGGAGACTGATATGCGTCACCTCTGCCCTGATAATGTTGCTGAAGGGCATTGCTCCGTACTTCTCGATTATCTTCTCGTTACTTCTGTTTATTTTATGCGTGGAAATAATTATATTGTAACAACTGTTGAAAATTGTGCACCTGGGCACACTGGTGGAAAAAGAGGCGGTTTCACATCTCAGTGCAATAAGGGTGGGGGGAGGAGGAATAATACTCGATGTGTCACAAACTTGATCCTGTATTCTTTTCCAGGCTTGCAGGTATGGACCCGGAGGATGTCTGCAGGAGAAGCCTTTCAAATTATGATGCAAGCCGCCGTGTATACTGTATTACAGCCCTTGGCAATGCATATGAGGTCAACCCGGAGAAAGGCACAATACTTTCAACGGACATCTCAATTGCGAATCTCGTGAGTGTAGAGCTCGGCCTCCTTATTCTAATGCATCTACTCGAAGCAAAAGATATTCCCCCTGCCGGAAAATGGGTCAACGAATACAGCCTCAAAGGCGGGGCTATGTTTTTCCACGGCCCCCATGCCTTTCGCACCGACGAGATCGCTGGGCGATTCGGCCGCGATGTCGAAGGTTTCAAAAAAGCCTGCATGCAGTTAGGCGGAGTGCCCGAGCAAATGGGTGATGCGGCGTTTCGTTTTCAGATCCTGCCCAGGATTCAGGCGGTGGTTGTTCTCTGGTACGCGGACGATGAGTTCGACGCCTCTGCAAAGCTTCTCCTGGACCCCACGATCGAAGAGCACCTTCCCCTTGATGTGATATTCGGAATGGGCCTCGAACTTCTTGGACGCATCCTGGGAAAAAATCTCTGGGAATAACCGGACGATTCAGATACACCTGTGGTGTTGCCCGGTATAAAAAGTCCGGATAATATCAGTATTGATAATTCAAAAAAAAACTATTACATTATTGAAGCGCCCGGATGGCGGAATTGGCAGACGCGCTAGATTCAGGGTCTAGTGCCCGATAGGGCATGGGAGTTCAAATCTCCCTCCGGGCA